>NZ_JAEHBO010000001.1:0-213363 GCF_016483575.1 Bacillus cereus group sp. N12 | reverse complement strand
TTTTTCCAAACAATAATCGTTGAAGGGGCAGGAATATTAAAAATAGCTGCCGTTTCAAATAAGGACGTACCGTTTTCAATCATAAAATTTAGTACGTCTAGTTTAAATTGTTGCGTGTAATTTGTATACCGTTTTAGAAAAGCTTCCACACCATTTTGTTTATATTGGTTTACCCAATTCAAAATTACGGTGTCTCTTATACCAACCGCTTTACTAATTTCTCGGTAACTTTCATTTCCGTTCAAATAACGTTGAACGATGTGTATTTTTTCATCAGCTGTAAATTTAACCATAGAAAAACTGCACCTCCAATTGTTAGACGGTGTCTAACAATTGGGGTGCAGTTCAAAATCCGCTCTTTTTTATTTATCTTACTATTTTCAGGAGAATTATATGAATAATGCTTTTATTAATGAAAACTTCATGTAATTTTTTCTGGAATATATGTGAAACATTGTATAAAATAATCAAGAAAGCCAAAAATTATAGGGGGAAAGTTGTGAAGAAAAATAAGAGTTTAATAAGTTTTTTAGGAGTGTTTATTATGTTGTTTTCTTTTTGTTTTCAAGGAAACGTACAGGCAGATGTAAATACTGTTCAACCTGGAAAAATAAAATCAGGAAACGTAACGGTATGGGAAGTTGGAAATGTAGCGAAAGTGTTAGCTGATGTAGAGCGCTTAAATTTAAATACAGTAAATGTACCGATTCAAGTAGATATTCCGAATGTGACTTCTACTAACATGGTAATTAATCAGGCGCAAAAGAAACAGGCTATCATTTTAATTCAAGAATTATTAAAGCGTAATATTCAAGTTATAGTGGAACCGTTCCCATATATTCAGCAGGGGAATGTTGGAGAAACAGAATGGAATCCAAGTAATATTAATGATTTCTTCTGGAATTGGAAAACGGTTATTCTACAAGATATTTTTAATTCTATTACAAGTAAATACAATGTGTATGGACTAAAGATTGCTTCTAATTTCGTTAATATGGAATATGCAGAAGGATATTGGAACGATACGATTAATTTTGTCCGTCAGCAGTATAAAGGAAATGTTTTGTATCAAATGAACTGGTGGTTAACAGCAAGCTGGGACCCTTCTTATGAAGCGAAGTTTAAAGAGAAAATAAATCGTACGTATTTAAAAAAGGTGGATATTGTTAGTATCGATAGTTGGTTTGAAGTTTCAGGAAAAAGGAATCCACCATACGAAGAAGTGAAGCAAAGTTTATTCGCGACAACAGTATATAATCGTGGACAAAATGTTGTTCAACAACTGGAACAATTACATAATGCAACAGGAAAGCCAGTTTATTTTGGTGGATTTAACGTACCAGCGCGTGAACTAGGACTACAAAATCCATGGAATCCAGATGTTTCAAATGTATTTTCAAAGGATGTACAATTAAATGGCTGGCGCGCTTACCGAGATGTATTAGAACCGAAACCATATTTTAAAGGTTTTTCAATTTGGTTTATTGGCTCTAATGATAGTACACATGCGTATCAAATACATAGTAAAGAAGCAGAGGCAGTTATTAACGGATGGTATCGAAAATAAATTTTATAAAATAGGTAAGTTTTGAAGTTTCCTACATATATTTCTAGTGAAAGGCCTTTCACCATCTTATCACCTAGGGGGCAATCATAATGAAATTTTTGTCTTACCTTACAGTAATTTTGGTGATTCTTGGCGGTTTGAATTGGTTGTTTGTAGCGTTAGATTACAATGTAGTTGAGAAATGGTTTGGTTCTATGCCGGCGCTTGTGGACACTATTTATTGGCTCTTTGGTCTTTCTGCTATTTATCAAATTTTTGATCGGTTCTTTACGGACAATTAGCTATTATTCTTCTATTATTAAAGTGTTAAGTACGATTATGTACTTAACACTTTTTTATATGTTTACATATAGTATGCACGTGCAAGCGATTCCATCGCGTCTTGAGACATAATAATAGAAAAGAAATTGACCGTATATTGTATTGTGGGTTATAATTCAGAAAGTTTAAAAAATAATAAAATGAGAAATAGGGAGGTCATCCGGGTGATGGAGAGAGTGTATAATTTTTCTGCAGGACCATCAATACTCCCTTTGCCAGTTTTAGAGAAGGTGCAAAAGGAGCTTTTAAATTATAACGGGACAGGCATGTCTATTATGGAAATGAGTCATCGATCTTCTTATTTTCAAAGTATTATTGATGAAGCGAGTAGCCTGCTTCGTGAATTAATGAACATTCCTGATGGGTATGAAGTTTTATTTTTACAGGGCGGTGCATCATTACAATTTTCTATGATACCGTTAAATATAATGAATACGTACAAAAAAGCAGGTTATGTACTGACTGGCTCATGGTCTAAAAAGGCACTGCAAGAAGCAGAAAAAGT
Source organism: Bacillus cereus group sp. N12 (assembly GCF_016483575.1). Lineage (NCBI taxonomy): Bacteria > Bacillati > Bacillota > Bacilli > Caryophanales > Bacillaceae > Bacillus > Bacillus cereus group sp. N12. Next base: position 210,970 of record NZ_JAEHBO010000001.1, on the reverse strand, counting down.
AGGGGAAGTACAAGTGATTGCTTCTTCTGAACAAGAGAAGTTTACTACGATTCCTAAATTGGATGGTTTACTCGGTAATGAAAAACTAGATTATGTACATATAACAACGAATAATACAATTGAGGGGACAAAATATGTGGATATTCCACATCTCGAAGAAGTGCCGCTAGTTGCGGATATGTCCTCAAATATTTTATCAGAACGATATGATGTTACGAAGTTTGGCCTCATATATGCGGGAGCACAAAAGAATTTAGGGCCAGCGGGCTTAACGATTGCTATTATAAAAAAAGATTTAATTGGCGGGGCAGATCGCTCTTGTCCTACAATGCTAAACTATGAAACTTATAGTAAAAATAACTCCTTATATAATACACCGCCATCCTTTAGTATTTACGTAACGAAGCTTGTACTAGAGTGGTTAAAAGAACAAGGCGGGGTATCTGCGATTGAAGAACAAAATAGAATGAAATCGTCACTTCTTTATCATTTCTTAGATGAATCTAAATTGTTTACTTCACCAGTTGATCCTACGTATCGATCACTTATGAACATTCCGTTTACAACACCGTCAGAAGAATTAAATAATCAGTTTTTACAAAAAGCGAAGGAACGCGGGTTCGTTACGTTAAAAGGACATCGTTCAGTAGGTGGCATGCGCGCTAGTATTTACAATGCGATGTCAGTGGAAGGTGTGCAGCAATTAGTAGATTATATGAAAGAATTTGAGCTTGAAAATAGATAGGGAGATGGGGATATGTTTCGTGTTCAAACGTTAAATCAAATTGCAGAAAAAGGTTTGCAAGTTCTTGGCGGAGAGCGCTATGAAGTAGGGGATAGAATGGATCATCCAGACGGCATTTTACTTCGCAGCTATTCTTTACATCAAGAAGAGTTTTCAAAAGATTTAAAGGCGATTGCAAGAGCTGGTGCGGGTGTAAATAATATTCCTGTCGATCGATGTACGGAAAAGGGAATTGTAGTATTTAACACGCCAGGGGCTAATGCGAATGCCGTAAAGGAACTTATTATCGCAAGTCTTATTATGTCTTCACGTAACATTATTAATGGAGTAAGCTGGACGAAAAATTTAGAGGGTGAAGAAGTACCTCAGCTTGTTGAATCAGGGAAAAAACAATTTGTTGGATCAGAAATTGCGGGGAAACGTCTAGGGGTTATTGGTCTTGGTGCAATTGGTGCTTTAGTCGCGAATGATGCGCTAGCTTTAGGAATGGACGTTGTCGGATATGATCCTTACATTTCAGTTGAAACAGCTTGGCGCCTTTCTACACATGTGCAAAGAGCGTTTAGCCTAGATGAAATTTTTGCAACGTGTGATTATATTACACTTCATATTCCTCTTACGAATCAAACGAAGGGGATTATTGGTGAACATGCTATAGAGACGATGAAAAAAGGAATGCGTCTATTCAATTTCTCAAGAGGGGAACTTGTAGATGAAAATGTTCTTCAAAAAGCGTTAGAAGAAGATGTTATTACACATTACGTAACGGATTTCCCGAATGAAAATGTGATTAAGATGAAAAATGTAACAGCGACGCCCCATCTTGGTGCATCTACATCAGAATCGGAAGAAAATTGTGCAGTAATGGCTGCACGTCAATTACGTGAATATTTAGAGACAGGAAATATTCGTAATTCAGTCAACTATCCTAACGTAGAACTTCCGTATATCGGAAAGAAACGTATTACAATTATGCATCAAAACGTTCCGAACATGGTAGGACAAATTACAGGATGTTTAGCAGAACATCATATAAATATTGCGGATATGATTAATCGTAGTAAACATTCTTGGGCGTATACAATGATTGATATTGATAACGGAATTGATGATATAATTAAAGAGAATGTAGTGGAAAATATAAGCAAAATTTCAGGTGTTGTAGCCGTTCGAATGATTGTGTAAAGGAGAGAGGAAGTTGGCAAAAATCCGACCGTTTCGGGCCATTCGTCCAGTAGAAGAAAAAGCAGCACAAGTTGCGGCTTTACCGTATGACGTATTAAATAGTGAAGAGGCAAGAGAAGTTGTAAAAGGCAATCCGTATTCTTTCTTACACGTTGATAAAGCAGAAATCGATTTAGATCCGGCACTTTCACCGTACGATGATCGCGTATATGAAAAAGCGGGTGAAAATTTAAAGCAATTTATACGAGAAGAAGTGTTCATTCAAGATGAGGAGCCAGCATTATACATTTATGAGCTGACGATGCAAGGAAGAACGCAGTCAGGACTTGTCGTTTGTACATCTATTGATGAGTATGATGATGATACAATTAAAAAACACGAAAGAACGCGTCATGAAAAAGAATTAGATCGCATCCGTCACGTTGATGTGTGTGATGCAAATACGGGCCCTATCTTTTTAACGTACCGTACAAAAGATGAAGTGAAACGTTTCATTAGCAGCTGGAAAGAAGAACATGCGCCAATTTATACATTTACAGCAGAAGATGGCGTTGAGCATGTTGCTTGGAAGGTTGCAGATGAAGGTGTAATTGCCACTTTAGTAAACGCATTTGAAGATATTCCGAACTTGTACATTGCAGATGGACATCATCGCTCTGCATCAGCAGCAAAAGTAGGGCTTATGCGAAGAGAACAAAATCCGAATTATACAGGAGAAGAGGAATTTAATTTCTTCTTATCCGTTCTATTCCCTCACGATGAATTATCAATTTGGGACTATAACCGAGTTGTGAAAGATTTAAACGGCTTATCAGAGGAACAGTTTTTAAAGCAAATTACGCAGTATTTTTATGTAGAAGAAGCAAATGTTTCTCCGTATAAACCGAATGAGCCGAAAACATTTGGTATGTATATAAACGAGAAGTGGTATAAGCTCACTGTGAAAGAGGAAACGTTTGATGCGAACGATCTTGTGAAAGGTTTAGATGTGTCTATTCTGCAAGACCATCTATTAAGCCAAGTACTTGAAATACATGATCCGCGATCTGATTCACGCGTCGATTTTGTAGGCGGAATACGCGGGTTAGAAGAACTAGAGCGCCTTGTGAACAGCGGTGCATATAAAGCAGCGTTCTCATTATATCCAACGTCAATGGAAGATTTATTAGCAATCGCAGACGCTGGGGAAGTCATGCCGCCAAAATCAACGTGGTTTGAACCGAAACTGCGCAGTGGGTTGTTTGTACATTCTTTAAAGTAAATATAGACTTCTTTAGATTGAAAAACCGAAATGATTTTTAGTTTCGGTTTTTCTTATTTTAAAAGTGTTTTCGAGGAGGGGTATCAATGAAATTGCAAGTAGGCGAAAAAATCACCTTTGAGCGAACGTTTACAAGAGAAGATGTTGTTTTATTTACAGAGGTATCTAAGGATGAGGGAGTTCATCATGTTACACCTGATGAACAAGGACGATTTGTTGTACAAGGACTTTTAACATCAACACTGCCTACGAAAGTTGGCGGTGATTATAACGTATTAGCTCGCAAGATGGATTTTGAATTTTTACGTCCCGTTTTTAGTGGGGATACGATTCGATGTGACGTAACAATTGAAAAATTTGAACCCGATGAAAAAAATCGTACGAATATTATTGCGATGTTTACATGTATGAATCAACTTGAAAAAGAAGTATTGAAGGGGAGTTTTTCAGGGATTATTCTTTAATTGGTAGGAGAAGTAATGAATAAGTGGGGGCCCATGCCTCTCAGGCTTAGAGTTTTAATTCCCACCCATAACGAAAATTTTATGTATTATACTCTGTTCTTTTCTTAACGATTAGAAAATAGTTGAATAAGCTCGTCAATAAAAAGGACATTCTTAGTATTACAAGAAATGTCCTTTCCACTAAATTATAGGGTATTTTGCTAAATTTCAAATTCTAAAATTAGTTTACTGGTTTGACCTGTAAACTGATAGTTATAGGACCCTCTCAGACTTTCTAAGTTACCGGTAGCTTTAATAATTGTTCCTGGGGAATCTAAATTTCCTTTATCAAATATTCCTTGCTCTATAGCTGTAAATGTTCCTTGTTGCCCCTTATAAATTCCTTCAAAGTGTAAAAATCCAGAAATTTTAGCAGTAGCCAAGTGACCATCATTTATATTTGAGTCTAAATAATATAATAAGTATTCAACAAAAGCTTTTCCTTTTAATTCCCCATCAATATCATATTCAACATGGGCAATATTAATAGGGAAATCTTTTCTAGTATCATCAATTGGTTTTTCATTCCATTTCCTTACTGTAAATGTTACTTCCATACACGTAAATCCCCCTTTATCATTAGATAAGTAATCTCCATATCATTTAAAAAGTAACAATTCACGGTCATATCTCATAGGAGTGTTTTTATTGATTTGAGTCCTGCCATATCGCTATCAAGCTAATAAAATAAAAATACGCTAGGATCAGGAAAACATAATTATAAAACTTATGGCTTTACTTATTGAAAGTTTCACTCCACTCCATTTTCCAAAATAGAGAAAGATCCATTTTCACAATCAATTTCTGCCATCGCACCGTAAGGTAAAATAAACTTCGGTTCAGTATGGCCAAAATTTAAATTATAAAGAATCGGCAAATCTTCTAAATTATTTTCCTTCATAATCTTAAGTATTACCTGTTTATATTCTTCATAATATGTTTCGTCTTTCGGTTTACCGAAGATGATTCCCTTTGCTTTTTGCAGAATGCCTTGCGCTGCATAATTTCGCAACCAATACTTTATATAATTTGGTTCTGGATGTTCTTCAGATGTTTCAAAGAATAGAATACTATTCTCCCAATGCTTTTTCTCAGGCCAAAGTTCCGTTCCTTTTACGAATTCCAATACTTCAATACAACCACCAATTAAACGCCCTCGTACAGTCCTAGATCCTTGAAGGACCTCATATCCGTTGTTTTGCTGCATCGTACGTCTTGTATCCTTATTTATTTCTATCCATTCTAAACGCTCACTCGTCCATTCGTTAGCTGGTTGAATTTCACCAATAATCTCATTTGAAAAGAGAGTTCGATTCACTGTTTCAATCGTATATGAATCCATCTCTATATTTTCAGCAAAATCGGTTAAGATTGCTGGACCGTAAAAAGAGGAAATTCCTGCTTTATGACAAAATAAATGTGAAACGGTATCGTCAGAGTACCCCATAAAGATTTTCGGATTTTCACGTATCACATTAAAATCAATATAAGGTAGTAAGCGGATACTATCTTCGCCACCAATATTCGTAATAATTGCTTTAACACGCGTATCTTTAAATGCTGTCATTAAATCTTCCGCACGAGCCCCTGGATTGTTATAAAGGTATTCGCTACCTTTTAAACTATTTGGCATTGGGATAACTGTAAGCCCGAATACTTCTTCTAATCTCTTTACTCCTTGCTCATAACGCCATCTTAGCTTAGAATCACCCGCTCCTCCCCATGAAGCACTTACTGTTGCTACGATATCTTCTGCCTGTAATCTCTTTGGTTTTATTAACATATGAATTCCGCCCCTACATAATGTAATGAACTACGATTATACAAACCGTAGCATTGAAAAATATGCTGCATGACAGTAGTTTCTTCATCATCAATCCGTTTACCTGCTGATATTCAAGAATTTAGCAGTAGTGTTGAATATAGGAATAATCGATTTATATTTAAAAATTACAGTATGCAACATTGCATAAGAAAGATGTTTGCTATTTTCTATAACTTGTAACTATAATAGTTACAGACTGGTCGTAGCCAATCAAACAAATAAAATCATCATGAATGGAGATGTACATAATGGGTATGAAAAAAATAATTTTAGCAGGTGCTTTAGGTATCGCAGCATTATCAGGAACGAATGTACCAGGATTAGAAGTAACGAAAGCGAGTGCGGCTTCTATTGAATCGAATTTCTCGACGTTAGAAGGGCGAGTAGTAGAAGTAGATAACGGTGTAATTGTTGTGAAATCTAAGCAATATGAGGAGCCTGTTAGTGTGTATATGGATTCACTTTCAAATGTGAAAGTAGGAGACGAAGTAAAAGCGACTGGATCTATGATGCGTAATTTTACAGAATATATGGTTGCAACTGCAGTTGAAAATACAACAAACAAGTTAGGTATGCACATGAAAGAAGATGGCTCACCTGATTATGTAATTGGCGAAGTATCAAAAATAGGAACGATGGAAGATGAGGGAGACGGTTCTACTAAGTATGTCGTAGTTGAGTATCCATCACTAAATGGGAAGAAAGATAGTATTGACGTTTTCTTAACAAAGGGACAAGTATTTCATACTGGTGAGAAAGTAAAAATTGATATGAAGTTTGTAGGATGGGGCGGAAGTTCTATTAACTGGAACACAGTTGATCATATCGAAAAAGTTCATGAAGCAAAGAACAATACGCAAAATAATGATGATGTATGGATCTGGTCTTAATAAGGCGAGTATAAGTCGTTATTTGCAATTTTCTCTAAACAACAAATGTATAAACCGAATATATATGTAGAGTAAGAACAAAATAAAAAGTACCCATCTAATTATCATGTGTATAACAATTAGATGGGTATTTTTTATTTACACTACCATTAGGATAAAAGGAAATAAATCATATATATGTATGATACATTTCACGAAGAAAGTTTACATGTGGACAAAGAATAAAGGTTGTTTATTATCTTATATTAAAATAAAGAAAGACCACTGTTCGATTTGAATATTCCACGATATAATGGTGAGAGTTTATATCTGAAGAAATATTTACATAAGAAGTGAGGTACTGTATGAAAAAAAGAACGACAGACATTATTTTTATTATTATTGGTGCATTTCTATTTGCGTTAGGTGTCAATTTGTTTGTTATCCCGAATGAGTTCGGTGAAGGCGGGGTAACAGGTATCACGATTATTACGTACTATTTATTTGAGTGGTCACCAGGTTTAGTCAACTTAATATTAAATGCGATTTTGTTAATAGCTGGTTATAAATTTTTAAACAAGATCACAACAATTTATACGATTATCGCTGTAGTTACGAACTCGCTATTTCTTCATTTGACAGAAGGTTGGACGATTACTTCTGATGAAATGCTCGTAAATGCTATTTTCGGTGGAATATTTATTGGGTGCGGGATTGGTCTTATTATTCGCGTTGGCGGAACAACAGCAGGTACTACCATCTTAGCAAGGATGACGCATAAATATTTAGGATGGAGCATTAGTTATGGTTTACTGTTCTTCGATTTAATTGTTGCGTTTTCATCTTATTTCATCATTGGTGCAGAAAAACTGATGATAACAATTATTATGCTATATGTAGCAACGAAAGTGATGGAGTTTGTAATTGAAGGTTTAAATCCGAAGAAAGCCATTACGATTATTTCTGATAACCCGAATGAAATTGCCGGGAAGGTAACTACCTTAATGGGCAGAGGGGTTACTGTGTACTCAGGTCATGGCTATTACACGAAAACTCCGAAGGAAATTCTTTATGTTGTTATTAATAAGCAAGAAGTAGTGAAGCTAAAACGGATTGTTCAAACTACAGATCCGGCTGCGTTCATCGCTATCCACGATGTTCGTGACGTATTTGGAGAAGGATTCGTTGATATTTCTAAAGCATAGAAATTACTTTTCATTAAAATAATCTTAATACTAAAACGTAAGAATTTATTTTGAATAATCTTTTTTCAAAATAGATTCTTTTTTATTTATCTTAAAATGTTGGTTTGTTTTTCTTTTTCTTGCAAAAAATCCAATTGTTTCTTAATGTAAGGATGTAGAAGGATGAACGAGAGAGGGTTTAATGAAGATGATACATATTTTATTAGCTGATGATGATAAGCATATTAGAGAGTTATTACATTACCATTTACAAAAAGAGGGGTTTAAAGTTTTTGAAGCGGAAGATGGAAAGGTAGCGCAAGAAGTATTAGAGAAGGAAAATATTCATCTTGCGATAGTGGACATTATGATGCCGTTTGTTGATGGCTATACGTTATGTGAAGAAATCCGGAAGTATCATGATATACCGGTTATTTTATTAACTGCGAAAGATCAGTTAGTTGATAAAGAAAAAGGATTCATTTCTGGTACGGACGATTATATTGTAAAACCGTTTGAGCCAGCTGAAGTCATTTTTCGTATGAAAGCTTTGTTGCGCCGTTATCAAATGCTGAGTGCAGACATTATTACACTTCACGGGACGACAATTGATCGTAAAGGTGTTGAAGTAAAGTGTAACGGTCAAACGATTTTGCTTCCGCTGAAGGAATTTGAATTATTATCGCAATTAGCTAGTTATCCTGGAAGAACATTTTCAAGAGAAGAGTTAATTGAATTAGTATGGGGAATGGATTTCGAAGGGGACGAACGAACGGTTGACGTTCATGTGAAGAGACTACGAGATCGTTTCTCAAAAAGAACAGATGATTTTCAAATTACGACAGTGCGCGGACTCGGCTATAAGTTGGAGCTGAGATAAGATGAAATCACTATATTCTAGATTTGTTTTTATGACAGTCGGTATTATGCTTCTTAGTAGTATTATCGGTTTTTTATTAACGAACGTATATTATCAAGTGAAGTTAAAACCGTATAATAGTGAAAAGATTTTAAACTATGCTGAGGAAGTTAAATCGTTATATGAAAAGCAAAGTGAAGAAAATAAATATGATTATTTACAATCTATTGCGAAGTTAGGATATGAAATTTATATTGTAGACGACCAAATGAATGGAAAGCGTATCGGCAACGCGTTTCGTAAAATAACGATAAGTGATGATACGGTTCGTAAAGTATTGCAGGGGGAAACGTTTAATGGTGTTTCCACATATCCAACGAGGCTCTTTATTACAGGATTCTTCGATAATGAATTAATTAATAGTGTCGGTGTACCGTTAAAACACGGTGATAAACAGTACGCTTTATTTATTCGTCCTGACATTCAGCAACAATTTGGTGAAATGAGAATTTTCTTAGCGGTTTTACTTGGTTTTATCGTGTTATTAAGTATTATTTTTATTGCGATTGCAGCAGGTTACATCGTTCGCCCAATTCGTAAATTTACGAAAGCTACGCAAAAAATTGCAAGTGGTGAATATGAAATTGAATTAGACGTAAAACGAAAAGATGAAATAGGAACGTTGTCTACAAGCTTTCAAAAGATGACGAAAAGTATTAAAGAATTAGATGAGATGAGACAAGAATTTGTTTCTAACGTTTCGCATGAATTTCAATCGCCGCTTTCTTCCATACAAGGATTTTCGAAAACATTGCAAACAGAAAAGATGAGTGAAGAAGAAAGAAACCATTACTTACAAATTATCGAGGGCGAAAGTAAGCGAATGTCTAGTTTATGTAAACAGTTACTTACGCTAGCTTCTTTAGATAAAGAAGAAAAAGTATTACAAATAAAAGAATTCAATCTACAAAAGCAAATTAAAGACGTCATTTTTATGCTCGAATGGAAATGGCGTGAGAAAGATATCGCTGTTGAATTTGATGTGCCGGACATTACTATAAAAGGTGATGAAAATTTACTACATCAAGTGTGGAGTAACATTTTTACGAATAGCATTAAGTTTTCAAATGATGGTGGGACGATTGAGTTTTTTGTCGAAGAGTTAGAATCTAGTGTCATTATCTCTATATCCGATAACGGGATCGGTATGGAAAAAGAAGAAATGGAACGTATTTTTGATCGTTTTTATAAAGTAGATACGGCAAGGGCAAGAAATGTAGAAGGTAGTGGCTTAGGATTATCAATCGTGCAGAAAATTGTTGAACTGCATAAAGGGGCAGTTTCGGTGTATAGTACGAAAGGGGAAGGGACGACTGTTCGGGTTGAACTTCCGAAATAGATGGAAGAGGCTGTTTGCGAACGCCTCTTCTTTTTTTGTCCGTTATTCTACATGTAAAGTGAAAAAATACGAGTAATCCTATTCTATAATTGGACTTGTTTGTGGAATAAGATTAGGAGGAAGTTTATTTGAAAATGTAGAATCTCTGCATAGTTATAAGGATTTTATTGAAACTTTAACTATTTAGGGAGGAAATTACTTTGAAACGAGTTGACGTGTTATTAAACGTACTAGATTCAACATTCGATAAAGAGAGTTGGTATGCACCGTTTAAACATGCTATAGAAGGACTTACAGCCGAACAGGCTATGTGGAAACCATCTGGTGAGGCAACGAATACCATTTGGGAGAACGTTAATCATCTCATTTATTACAAAGAGAGGCTTGCTGCAAAATTGGAAGGCCATGAATGGACACATAATCTTGACGGTGATGACACCTTTTATCTTACTAAGCAATCTAATGATGACACAGAATGGAAGGAAGTCGTTGAACGTTCTGAAAATGCTCAGCGTAATTTAAGGCAGGTATTAAGTGCAATTTCTGAAAAAGAACTTGAACAAAATTCACTTGAGGGTAAGTTACTGGATATTATGCTTCACGATGCTTATCATACTGGCCAAATTATTCAATTAAGGAAAATGCAGGGGGCATGGCCATCAAAACGTTAACTGAACGTATTAGTTATTCCATTAAAGGGCGCTATTGTTGAATGGAATTTAGATTTTTTAAATGAATTTATTGTTATATGTTTATTTTAGTATCTTACATCCAAAAGTAAACAAGCATAACCCCGTCCTAAATTTAGGACGGGGTTATGCTTGTTTGCGCTTTATAGCAAAAAGAAAATATTTTCTTTATTTGCTATAAGGCAGTATCTTTCACCTGTTCTTCCTTAAACCGAAGCTCAAAAGTATCCTCTGTAATCTTCTGTTCATATTCCGTTCATATTTCTTTTTTATGATAAGTGCATAGAAAGAAAGAGGAAGGAGCGGGCGAAATGTTTTTAGCTCTGCGTGAATTGAAACAATCAAAATTAAGATACGGATTAATCGGACTTATTATGGTGTTATTATCATTTTTAGTCCTTGTTATTTCAGGATTAGCAAATGGATTATCATATGATAATGCGTCATCGATTCAAAATATGGAGGCAAATAAGTTCGTTTTAGCAGATGATGCGGAAAATAAATTACTTCGTTCACAAATTAAGAAAGATGATGTAGATAACGTAGTAAATCAAGTAGGCGAGAAAGAGGCAGTTCCGTTTCGTGTGAAAGTTTCAACGTATGAAAAGAAAGATAGTTCGAAAAAGGTTGATATCGCCATTTTCTCAAGTGAACGTGATACATTTTTAGAACCGAACATTGTAGAGGGGGAGAAATTAGGTACAGCGAACAATGAAATGGTTGCTGACGAATCCATTAAAGAAAAAGGAATCGATATTGGGGATACAATTATCGATCCTGTTTCAAAGAAAGAATTTACAATCGTTGGATTTACGAAAGACCAAATGTTTAGCCATACACCAGTTGTATATGTAAACGAAGATGTATGGGGCGCTATTTCACAACCAAATCAAAAAGATTATAGTGCAATTGCACTTAATACAGATAAAGAGATTAAAAATGCCCATGTTATTGATAAGAAAGAAGTACTGCAAAGTATTCCAGGATTTAAAGAAGAGCAAGGAACATTAACGATGATCATTGCATTCTTACTTGTTATCGCTGCGTTATTAATCGGTGTATTCTTCTACGTCATTACGTTGCAAAAAACACAGCAATTAGGCGTATTAAAAGCAATTGGTACTAAGAACTCGTATTTAGCAAATAGCTTAGTCGTGCAGGCGTTATTCTTATCAGTCGTTGCGATGGTAATCAGTATTGTTCTTGTACAAGGATTAGAACAAATTTTACCAGCAGGTATGCCGTTCTTATTAACAACACCGATGATTGCACAATATGCAGCAATCTTTATCGTCATTAGTATTTTAGGAACACTTATTTCGTTATATCAAGTATTAAAAGTTGATGCATTAGAAGCGATTGGAGGCGGGATGTAATGACTTCATTATTAAAATTAGACAAAGTAAGTAAAGTGTACGGAGAAGGGAATACAGAAGTAACAGCTCTTCATCCGATATCGCTTGATGTGAAAGCTGGAGAATTTATCGGAATCGTCGGTCCTTCTGGATCAGGGAAAAGTACGTTATTATCAATTGCGGGTGCTTTATTATCGCCGTCAAAAGGGGGTATATACATTCGTGAACAAAATATTACGCAGTTATCCGAAAAGGAAATGACAGATATACGTTTGAAAAAGATCGGTTTCATTTTCCAGTTCGCAAACCTTGTTCCGTATTTAAATGTGAAAGAACAGTTACTCTATATTGCAAAGCTGAAAAAAGACAATAAACAAGAGTCTGAAAAGCGTGCGGATCACCTATTAGCGGCATTTGGATTAGGAGAAAGAAAAAATCATTATCCAAATCAACTATCTGGTGGAGAAAAACAAAGGGTGGCAATCGCTCGTGCGTTCATGAACAACCCAGATTTAATACTAGCAGATGAACCAACGGCAAGCTTAGATTCAAAACGTGCGCGTGAAGTCGTTGAAATGATGAAACGCGAAGTGAAAGAAAGTCAAAAAGCAGCCATTATGATTACGCATGATGAAAGAATGCTTGATGTATGTGATCGTATATTGACGCTTAGAGATGGACAGTTAATATAAAGAAAAAGGCCAACCGCACATGCGGTTGGCCTTTGTATAATTGTTTTTAATAAGTATAATGGCTTTATTTTGAGAATAACGTTTTAATTTTATTTCGTGTTACTAATAAAACGCCGCCTAATACAGATAACATACCTAAAGCCATATTATTTGATTGCTCACTACCAGCGTTAGGAAGTTCTCTAGCGTTATTGTTTTTAGTGCTATTATCTGCTTGCGTTTGTTTCGATTGTGATATTTCATTAATTTTGTTATCAACATTTTGCTTCGTTGTATGTAACTCAGCTAATTTGTCGTCTATTTTTTTCTCAGTATGTTTAAAGTCGTTGATTTTAATATCTAAGTCTTGTTTTTTCTTTGTTAAATCGTCTGAAACAGTTTGTTTCGCTTGTTTAATTTCGTTAATTTTATTTAGTAAGTCTTGTCTAGCCTTTTGTAATTCAGCTAGCTTATTTTTCACATCTTGTTTAGCTAGTTCTAAGTTAGCAGAAAGACTATCTAAGTTTCCTTTAATTTTCTTAAGTTCTTCTAACGTGTTACCAGTATTCGGCTTATTTTCTTTTAGCTCAGCAAGTTTATCCTCAGCAGTTTGTTTCGCTTTCTTTAACTCAGCTAATTTTTCATCTACTTGTTTTTTAACTTCCTTAAGTTCATTAACCTTCTGATCGATGTTTTCTTTATGTTGCTTAATTTCATTTACTGTTTCATCGACAGTTTGTTTATGTTCTTTAATCTCATTAACCTTTGTATCAATATTTTCCTTATGTTCTTTTATTTCAGCAACTTTGTCATCTACTTGTTTTTTATGCTCTTTAATTTCAGCGATTTTATCCTCGGCGATTTGTTTGTCTTGCTGAAGTTTTGCATCTAACTCTTGTTTACGTTGTTTCATTTCGTTAATTTTTTCATCAGCAACTTGTTTACGCTCATGTAGTTCATTCACCTTCGTATCAACATTTTCCTTAACTTGGTTAAGTTCATTCAATGTTTGATCAACGTTTTCTTTGTGTTGCTGCAATTTCGCATCTAATTCTTGTCTATGTTGCTTAATTTCAGCTAATCGATCTCCCGTACTTTGCTGAGGAGTAGCATCAGTTACTTCCGCATGAGCTGAGTTTGCGCCAGCAATCATTGCTAAAGCTAGTGTAGACGCAGCAATTGTTTGTTTTGTTTTCATATTTTTGTACCTCTTTTCTTTCATATGCATGAGCAATTTTGTGTAAAATTGAGCATATAGAAGTAGATTATTTTATTATTATATACCATGTTAGGCGCTTAGAGGAAGGATTTGCATAATAATCTCTTATTTTGGGATAGGGGACAAATCTTTAGCTAGATGAACAATTTCTACTATAGTAGTGTTCATATCTTTACTATCGTGAATAACAAACAAATAATCAGCCTTATTTTCTATAGGATCCACCACATCTTCATGTAGTGATTCAACCTGTTATCGATCGAGTACTTCTTTGAAATTAGAATAACCACCTCTAAAAATATTGGTACTTCGCGTGCTTCGAGCTACTCTTTCATAAAGCACATCATCTGGAATGTCAAAGTGAACGAGTATGCATACACATTCATTTTGTGGAATAATTCGTTTAATAAATAGAACCTTCCGTTTTTACTGCGATTAGAGTTACAAATAATAAGGTGTAAACTTGTATGTTCTCTCGCATAATCAACAATGAATTTCGAAAGACCGTGCTTAAATGTATTGGGGCCTTCAGTTGGTTGTAATTTCTCATAATGTGTGTTAATAAATTCTGCTTGGTTATCTTGGTCCATAACGAAAGAATGGGGTAACTCTTTTTCTAATACTTTTGCAAATGTAGTTTTTCCGCTGTGGGTTTTTCCTACTGTAATGATAACTAATCTTTTCATGACAGCCTCCGTTGGTGTTGTTATAAACTGGAATATTCTATGCAAGAAGGAGTATTCCTGCTTGAAAATACACATATTGCTAGAGTGAAGGTGAGCTGAAAACTTGACAAAAAAACTTATTTATGATATAATTTACCAATATAAAAATAAAGTGTATAATAGGGTTCTCCTGGCCAGGGGGACCCTATTTTTGTTGTGAAAATGAAGGAGAGTGTATGTGCGTGAAACAAGGTGAAGCAAGTGTAACGTCGTTAGTATCAGCTTTTGGAAGGGCATATCATAGTGAATTTGATAGTCCTAAAATCTTTGATGATTATGTAGCTAAAGATTTCATTTCACAAAAAGAACTTAACAATATTGAAACGAATATGGTTCAAGGGATACATTTTTTCAATAAAGATATTGCAGAGCAGTTTCAAGATAATCCGAAAGAAATATTAAAATGGATTACACAAGTTCAGTTATCACCAACACCTTTAGCACGTGCAGCATATTGTGAAAAGGTATTACTACATGAAATTACATTAGGAGCAAAACAATACGTCATACTCGGTGCAGGCTTAGATACGTTCAGTTTTAGACGCCGAGAATTAGAAAATAAAATAGAAATATTTGAAGTAGATCATCCTTCTACGCAAGCGTCTAAGAAGGAAAGAATAAAAGAAGCAGAACTTGAAGTTCCAAATAACCTTCATTTTGTTTCAATGGACTTTACGAAAGGATTTTCCTATGAACAGTTACGCAATGAAGGATTTGAAAATAAAAAGACTTTCTTTAGCCTTTTAGGTGTTACGTACTATTTAACGAAAGAGGAACTTACTAGTTTATTAGAATGTTTATTCGAGATGGTTCCGGCAGGCAGTTCTATCGTTTTTGATTATCCCGATGAAAACTTGTTTACGGAAAAGGGACTGTCCAATCGAGTTGAAAACATGGTGAAAATGGCTGCGGTAGGCGGAGAACCGATGAAATCATGTTTTTCTTATGCCGAAATGGAAGCACTGTTAGAGAAGGCGGGCTTACTCATTTATGAGCATTTATCACCAGAGGACATAAATACATTATATTTTGAAGGAAGAAATGATTATTTGAAAGCTTTTGAGACGGTGCATTATGTACATGCGGTGAAAAGGTAAGAAATTAGTAGGCATGGGGAGGAATCTCTGTGTCTTTTTTGTATTAAATTTCCTGCCCTCGAATAAAGAACAGTAAAACCCCTAAGCATGTAGAACTTTGATTTTTATTACAATTTTGTAAGGTTAAGTAATAAAAATCGATAGAACGGGATATTAGAATGGGATACTCTGATTTATGGATAGAATATTCTGAAAAGAGGGTGAAGCAAATGAAGAATAGGCAAAAAGCATTGATAATATGCAAAAGTATTTTATGTTTAATGATTTGTATATTCATTACGAATGAAGTATGGTTTACAAATGTGGTGAGGGCAGAATCGGGCACGTTGACTAATAGAAGTATAGAGAATTTCAAAAAAAAGATGGATGAACAGGTACCAAAATGGCAGGAGAATTATGAGGTACCAGGGGTTGCAATAGGTATCGTACATGAGGGGCGTATTGCTTATACACTTAACTACGGTTATGTAGACAAAAAGACAAAAAAAGCGGTGAGTGATGATACATTGTTTCAAGCTGGTTCTATATCTAAAAGCCTTACAGCGTGGGGAATCTTGCATCTTGTAGATGAAGGTCGTTTATCACTAGATGATCCCGTTGGAAAATATCTGACCAAATGGAAATTACCTAATTCAGAGTTTAATAATAATGAAGTCACGATAAGAAGATTGTTAAGTCATACAGCAGGGCTGTCTGCACATAAAGGATACCTCGGGGTTGTACCAGGGAAACATCTTGACTCTATTGAGGAATCTCTGTCTGGAAAAGGATGGCTTAATGAACCAGTGGAGGTTACCAATAAACCAGGTTCAGAAACAATTTACTCTGGTGGCGGATATACAATTTTACAACTTGTAATTGAAGAGGTTACCGGAATACCGTTTGATCGTTATATGGAAGAACAAATTATGAAACCTTTAGGAATAAAATCTAGTTCATTCTTACAACGTCCTGAAAACCATAACCTTTCGAAAGCTTATGGATATTTTGGAGAGGAGCTCCCTAGTTACCAATTTACCGAACAGGCTGCTGCAGGTCTTAAGACAAATGTTACGGATATGATGACATTGATACTTGCAAGCATGGATGCAAATAATAAAGGGAATGGTGTCATCAAAAGTGAACATGTTGAAGAAATGCAAAAGCTAGTATTAGGGGAGAATGGTTTAGGTATATTTGAAAAAAAACTATCTAATCAATGGAAATTACTTTATCATTCTGGTGACAATCGAGGCTGGCATTCTTTTTATGGTTTCATTCCTAATACAAAGGATGGATTGGTAATCCTTACAAATGGTGAAGGTGGTATAGACTTACGACAGGATATTTACCACGCATGGATTGAATATGAAACGGGAAAATTACCTGAAAGTTACTTCTCTCTAGCTGAGCAGAGAAAAAACAACTCTATTACATCAATTGTTATTGGAGCCACACTTGGTTTATATTTGCTGCTATTTGTGATTAGATTGTACAAAGGTAGAAGAACTTTCATTTTTAAGCAAGAGAAGAGATCCTACATCGGATTAGTAGTTAGGACATTTTTACTTATTATTACTGCTATCCTCGTATTTTGTGCTGCCTATTTGTGGAGAGTTTTCAGCTTGAATTCCGGTAATACAATAAATTTTATTCTAATAATGGTATGGATTATAACATTATTAATTAGTGGATTTTTCCCGAAAATTAAAAGTAATAAAAAACAACGTATGAAACGAAAAGATTTAACATCAAAATTTACATGTATGTAATGTTAAAGGCTAGAAAGCTAGATTGGCGCGAATCTCGAATTGTGGAGTGCAATGAAAAGACAAAATCTCTTAAAAAACAATTAATTTTTCACTCCATTAGCCTTTACAATCTCTCCCTATAATATGAATTGGACAAGCACCTAAGAGAAAGCAGAACATGTCAGTTTGCACATTCTATTAGTAGGGGGAGAATTTGTATGAAAAAGACAGTTGCTTCATTAGCTGTTATGGCGGCATTATTACCGACATTTTCAGCACATGCGGAAGGGAAAGAGCAAGTCCGAAAATCAGCTACAACTTTTAACGTTATTAGTGATATTCAAGGGGATTTAGGGGACTTTGATCACGTGTTAAAAGATATGAACAAAGTGACGCCACTTTCTAGAGCGCTTATTATGAATGGGGATATAACGCCAACTGGACAGCAGTCACAATATGATGATGTGAAGCGTGTGTTAAACAAAAATAAACATCCGGAAAATGTATGGTCAACTGTTGGGAATCATGAGTTTTATGCTGGGAAATGGACAGCTGACGGGAAACTTTCTCAAAATACATGGCCAAATGGTGTAACTGAGGAAACGCTATTTAACCGTTATCTGAAATTCAGTGGGCAAGAAAAGGTATATCATAAAAAAGAATTAGACGGTTATCCGCTTTTATTTTTAGGAACTGAAAAATATATGAAATACCACGATTCAAAAATGTGGGACGAAGTATATATGAGTGATGAACAATTAGGTTGGCTTAAACAAAATTTAGAAGAGTATAGTCAAAAAGATAAAAATAAGCCAATCTTTATTTTCTCTCATCACGTTTTACCTGATACAGTATCTGGATCAAGACAATCACCATATTTACAAGATTATTTAAACGTGGATAAATTGTACGATATATTAAAAGACTATTCGCAAGTTGTTTTCTTCACGAGTCATACGCATTGGGATTTAAACTTACCTGACTGGGCTGGTAAAAAGAAAATTAAAGGCGGAGATGAAAAAGGTTTCACTGTTGTAAATACGGGCGGGATTGAAACAGGCTGGATGTCAGCAGGACCAAATGGTGGAGAGAAAACTGCTCCTGATGGATATTCATTTAAACAAGGACTGCAAGTGAAAGCATACGGTAACGATGTTGTCGTAACGGCTTACGATTATAAACGTGATAAGGATATTAAGAAATTATTAGTTAGTGATTCAAAAGTTGCGCAAATGGCACCAAATGTAACAGCTGACGATAGTAAAAACGTAATTGCCGGTGCAACTGAATACATGGAGTACTCTATAGAAGGAACGAATGAGTGGTATACGTATAATAAAGCAAATCCTCCGAAATTTGATGGAGATAAAACTGTATACGTACGTCATAAAGGTGAAATGAATTTAGAGCCGGGATTAACGCAGTTACTTCGTTTTTCGGTAAATAAGTGATTGGAGGGAGTCCACATTTGAATGTGTGGGCTCTTTTTTTGTTGATGAGAAATGGGTGCTTGTCTGTCGTTTTTTGTCGATAGATCGATATATTAAGAAAATCGTTGATATAAATTTCATGTACCGTAATTAAGTTAAAATCATTAATACGGTTTTACTTATCAAAATGAAATTCTAATACATTTTTAATCCAGAAAGATGACTTCATCATTTTTACATGTAATAATAGTATCGTTACATATATTGTGAAAGAAGTACAAAAGGAGCGTTACAATGAATTTAGCTAAATTCCCGAGAAAAAAATATACAGAATCATATACACCGATTGAAAAGTTAAACAATTTTTCTGAAGTACTTGGTGGGCCGACTATTTATTTTAAACGAGATGATTTACTTGGTTTAACAGCTGGTGGTAATAAGACAAGAAAGTTAGAGTTTCTAGTTGCGGATGCACAGGAAAAGGGTGCAGATACGTTAATTACAGCTGGTGGTATTCAGTCAAATCATTGCCGTCTGACACTGGCAGCTGCGGTAAAAGAAAAAATGAAATGTATCCTTGTATTAGAGGAAGGGCTTGAGCCAGAAGAGAAGCCAGACTTTAACGGAAACTATTTCTTATATCACTTATTAGGTGCTGAAAACGTAATTGTTGTACCAAACGGAGCAGATCTTATGGAAGAGATGCAGAAGGTAGCAAAAGAAGTAGGTGAAAAAGGTAGTACACCATATGTAATACCAGTTGGTGGATCAAACCCTACTGGCGCAATGGGATACGTTGCTTGTGCGCAAGAAATTATGGCGCAATCATTCGAGCAAGGAATTGATTTCAGTACAGTTGTTTGTGTAAGTGGTAGCGCGGGTATGCATGCTGGTTTAATTACTGGCTTTTCTGGAACGCAAAGCCAGATTCCTGTAATCGGAATTAACGTAAGTAGAGGAAAAGCTGAGCAAGAAGAGAAAGTTGCAAAACTTGTAGCTGAAACTTCAGCTCACGTTGGTATCCCAAACTTTATCCCGCGCGAAGCCGTTACATGCTTTGATGAATATGTAGGACCAGGATACGCTTTACCAACACCAGAAATGGTTGAAGCAGTTCAGTTACTTGCGAAAACTGAAGGTATTTTACTTGATCCAGTGTATACAGGTAAAGCAGTGGCGGGACTCATTGACTTAATTAGGAAAGGTACATTTAATAAAGAAGATAACATTTTATTCGTACATTCAGGTGGCTCGCCAGCTTTATATGCGAATACATCTCTATTTGCGAAAGTGTAAAAAGCATTGGGTATCCAATGCTTTTTTTGTTATATAGCGAAATTGTTAGAAGGTGAGAAGTGGATTACATGGGTTCAAATGTAAAGTAATTCAGATATCGTTATAATCGATTGTTTAAAAATGTTATGAGATGGGCCTTAGTATGTATAAAGTTCGTTCTGTTTGCTACTGTTTTGTTTGATGTTCAGTATTTTATTACTAGATTAGCAAGTGATAAATTCAATAAGTTTTAAAAAGTTATAGGTGTTAGTTTGATTAAAGTATTGCTACAAATATTGACTTTATAAATAGAAGAAACCCAAACAATTTAATCAAAATGTTTGGGTTTTAATTTTAGATTCTTTACATTTTTATAAAAAAGATTGATCGTTTTATGTGGCCTACTTAAATATTTTGTCATTTTTAAAAAAAGTTCATTTATATATTCCTTCAAAATCTTATTTACATGTGTATAAAGGATTTAGTCAATAAAGAAGATTTAAAATGTTATGGTGAGAAAAGGGAATTGTTAAAAAGAGAATATCTATTCGAAGAGTTTGGCAAAATACTGCAAGGATAAAGTATTCTTGTGCAGATATGCAAACGATTTAAACGAATCAATGAAATTTATAATGAGGGAGCAAACAAATATATGAGTGAAACATTACATAAAAGAAAACCACCATATTTAATGCTTGTAATTCTTTTTATTGGGGCCTTTGTTTCATTTCTAAATAACTCGCTTTTAAATGTAGCTTTGCCATCAATAATGAAAGATTTAGACATTCAAGATTATTCAACAATCCAGTGGCTTTCTACAGGATATATGCTTGTTAGTGGTATATTAATTCCGGCCTCAGCATTTTTAATAACCCGCTTCTCAAATAGGAGCTTATTTATTACATCCATGGTGATTTTTATTCTTGGTACTGCCTTAGCGGCTGTAGCACCGAACTTTGGCTTATTACTTACTGGTCGGATGGTTCAAGCGGCAGGCTCTTCAGTTATGGGACCTTTGTTAATGAATATTATGCTAGTAAGCTTTCCGAGAGAAAAAAGGGGAACAGCAATGGGGATTTTTGGACTAGTTATGATTACAGCTCCAGCAATTGGACCGACACTATCAGGTTATATTGTAGAGTATTATGACTGGCGTTTGCTTTTTGAAATGATTTTACCGTTAGCAATCATTAGCTTACTATTAGGGATTTGGAAATCTGAAAATGTCATGAAACAAAACAAAAATGCAAAACTTGATTATCTCTCATTATTATTATCTTCTATCGGTTTTGGCGGTTTGTTATATGGGTTCAGTTCTGCAAGCTCAGATGGTTGGACGGATACAGTTGTCGTAACAACTTTAACCATAGGCGCTATTGCCCTAACTGCTTTCATTATCCGTCAATTAAAAATGAATGAACCGTTATTGGATTTACGTGTTTACAAGTACCCAATGTTTGCACTTGCATCTGTAATTGCAATTGTCAATGCGGTGGCCATGTTTTCAGGTATGATTTTAACACCAGCTTATGTACAAAACGTCCGTGGCATTTCGCCGCTGAACTCTGGGCTGATGATGCTTCCGGGTGCGGTAATAATGGGGGTTATGTCACCAATTACAGGTAAACTATTTGATAAATATGGCCCTCGGATTCTTGGCATAGTAGGACTTTCCATTACAGCTGTTTCAACTTATATGCTGGCAAACCTGCAACTCGACTCTAGTCACACGCATATTATTCTTATTTATACACTGCGGATGTTTGGGATGGCGATGGTGATGATGCCGCTTATGACAAATGGTCTTAATCAATTGCCAACTCGCTTAAATCCGCACGGTACAGCTGTTAATAATACAGCTCAACAAGTATCCGGTTCGATTGGTACTGCTATTCTTGTTACGATTATGAATTCTGTAACAACAACAAAAGCTGAAAGTTTAATGTCTGATGTAGATCCAACAACCTTCACAGAAGCTACGAAGGCAATGTTAACGCAGAAGGCTTTATTATCCGGAATTCAGCATTCATTCTATGTAGCGCTTGGCATGAATGTTGTAGCACTACTATTAGTTTTTTTCGTTAAACGTGTAGATACAAGTGCGGAAGCTGTCGAGAGGTTAAATCGTTAAAGCAAAAAAACTCTTGATAATGATTCCTATAAGTTTCTTGCTGATTAGTTAGGCTGTGAAGAAATACAATTTTTTGTTGCTAAGGCGTCGGTATTTAAAGTTGGAAAAGAACCAGTGAAATAATTATATATAGTAAAAAGGATCTGATATTCATATCAGATCCTTTCAGATTGAAGACAAACACATTGTTCAATTAAATAATGTGTTTGTTTTTTATCTATTTCTCTATCCTTCTCAACCTTTTTATTCGGTGTTTTTTTATTTTTACTCAATATTTTCTACATGTAAACACTTAGTTTCACAGTAATAGCCTTTGCCACCAACATAAACTTTTTCTATTTCATTCTTGCTATTGGTTGCTAATTTAACTAATATTTCGGAAGGCGAGTGTAAAGAATAACCTTGTTCAAATACATAGACTTCTTTTTGTAAGTAGTGCTGTTCATAAAGGTAGCAAGCTAATGCACCGTTTGAAGTTCCAGTCGCTGCTTCTTCATTGATATCGTATAGTGGAGCAAAGTTTCTGCATATAATTCGATTGTCATTAAAAGTATATAGATGCATCCCGACAACATTATAATACTTGCTGATTTTTTTAATTTTTTCAAAATTAGGTTGCATTGTATGTAATTGTGTTTCGCTTTTTATAGGAATTAAAATATCTTTTAAGCCCGTGGAGACAATTTGAATTGGGTATTTATTGTCTATATCTTTAATGTCAAAGCAGTCGATAAACTCATTTGGAGATATAACATCATAGAATATCGGTTCGTTTTGTTCCATGAATATGATGTCCTCTTTTATGGTAATAGTAAGAACACCGCTGTTCGTTTCAATCGTATAGCGATTCTTGAAAAGTTTATTTAAATGCATCAGTATCGTGAAAGAGCCAATTGTGGCATGCCCACATAAATCAACTTCTTCTTTTGGTGTAAAATACTCAATTTTATAATCAGCAATTTCAGATTCTGATATAAATGCGGTTTCCGCATAGCCCAGTTGTTTGGCTATTGCCATTTTTTGAGTAGTGGTCAATGTATTCTCCATAAATACCACTCCTGCTTTATTTCCGCCTTTATGATCCTTGCTAAATGCACTTGCAACATAAACAGATATTTTCATAAGACACCTTCCTCACTTATAGTAAATTGTAACATGGAAAGCACTACGTATAAATGTTGTTGGATAAATTTACTATAAAGCAAGAGACAAACTATTTTTTAGCATCGGAACTCTCTGGAAATAGTTTCACTAGTCAAACATTACTTACTTATCGTATTTGTTTGACTGGACATTAAAAACTATGGGCTTTCCAAATACTACAATCTTAAGCTCATCAACTTCTTTGTTTTGGGTGTTCGCTTTTCTTAGCTTGACGGATATGTAGTGCAACTGTAGCTGTAAAATAAAGTGTGATCAAAATATGTGGGGAGTTTTTAGATTATCTTTTAACACCAACATCATAATGCTCCAATTATAATAATTCGCTTCATTGTAAGTTAGTATTTTTTTCTGCAAATTATAAATCTAATGTCAACAAACAACTTAGATTACCAACCTTATAAGCAATATCATAATCATGAATAGTTAGGGAAAAGATAAAGTAAGGTAATCAATTACATATCTTTATCTCAGACGATTGCTTGCTATCTTCTCTTTATTGAATGGGATATTTTATCCCGCTATTTGCCGGACAGTAAGACCTCCACCTCAAAATTCAGCGGAAGCAAAGAAGTTAGGTAGGGGCCCTGCTGCCCGTAAAAGCCCGATTGGTGAGGGCTGATTAAAGTTTCACTTTATTTCATGCTTTTTGAAAGGGTGTTTTTAATGGATAAAAAAGTATCTGCCATTCCTCAGCCGAAAACATATGGACCGCTGGGGAATCTCCCATTAATCGACAAAGATAAACCGACCTTATCTTTTATCAAGATAGCGGAAGAGTATGGTCCTATTTTTCAAATTCAAACTTTAAGTGATACTATCATTGTCGTTTCTGGACATGAACTGGTAGCAGAAGTCTGTGATGAAACAAGGTTCGATAAAAGTATAGATGGTGCTTTAGCGAAAGTTCGTGCCTTTGCTGGAGACGGATTATTTACAAGCGAGACTGACGAGCCTAACTGGAAAAAAGCTCATAATATTTTGATGCCTACATTCAGCCAACGGGCAATGAAAGATTACCATGCCATGATGGTCGATATTGCTGTACAACTCGTTCAAAAATGGGCAAGACTGAATCCGAATGAAAACGTAGATGTTCCGGAGGATATGACCCGCCTTACATTGGATACAATTGGTCTATGTGGTTTTAATTACCGATTTAATAGCTTTTATCGTGAGACCTCTCATCCTTTTATCACTAGCATGAGCCGTGCTCTAGATGAAGCGATGCACCAATTACAGCGACTGGATATAGAAGACAAACTCATGTGGAGAACGAAACGTCAATTTCAGCATGATATCCAATCCATGTTTTCTTTAGTAGATAATATTATTGCTGAACGTAAAAGTAATGGAAATCAAGAAGAAAATGATTTACTTGCCCGTATGTTAAATGTGCAGGATCCGGAAACTGGTGAAAAATTAGATGATGAAAATATTCGTTTTCAAATTATCACTTTTTTAATAGCTGGGCATGAGACAACAAGTGGATTGTTATCTTTTGCAATCTATTTTTTATTAAAGAATCCGGATAAGTTGAAAAAAGCCTATGAAGAAGTAGATCGGGTATTGACAGATCCTACTCCAACATATCAACAAGTTATGAAACTTAAGTACATACGGATGATTTTAAATGAATCGCTACGTCTATGGCCTACTGCTCCAGCATTCAGTCTCTATGCAAAAGAAGATACAGTAATTGGTGGGAAATATCCAATTAAGAAAGGAGAAGATCGCATTTCTGTTCTTATTCCACAGCTACATAGGGATAAAGATGCATGGGGAGACAATGTGGAAGAATTCCAACCTGAACGATTTGAAGAGCCGGATAAGGTTCCTCATCATGCTTATAAGCCATTTGGAAATGGTCAACGAGCATGTATCGGTATGCAGTTTGCACTTCATGAAGCCACTCTCGTAATGGGAATGCTTCTTCAACATTTTGAATTAATCGATTATCAAAACTATCAGCTGGACGTAAAACAAACATTAACGCTAAAGCCCGGTGATTTTAAAATTAGGATTCTACCCCGAAATCAAACTATCAGTCATACTACTGTTCTTGCGCCTACAGAGGAGAAACTGAAAAACCATGAAATCGAACAGCAAGTTCAGAAGACTCCTTCTATTATTGGAGCTGATAATCTTTCGCTGCTTGTTCTGTATGGCTCGGATACAGGGGTAGCAGAAGGTATTGCAAGAGAACTAGCAGATACAGCTAGTTTAGAAGGTGTTCAAACGGAAGTAGTAGCTCTTAACGAGCGAATTGGAATTCTGCCAAAAGAAGGAGCAGTTCTTATTGTAACTTCATCTTATAATGGAAAGCCACCAAGTAATGCAGGGCAGTTTGTGCAGTGGTTGGAGGAATTAAAACCGGATGAGCTAAAAGGTGTTCAATACGCAGTTTTTGGTTGTGGAGATCACAATTGGGCTAGTACT
This sequence comes from Bacillus cereus group sp. N12, assembly GCF_016483575.1. NCBI lineage: Bacteria > Bacillati > Bacillota > Bacilli > Caryophanales > Bacillaceae > Bacillus > Bacillus cereus group sp. N12. Next base: position 185,218 of record NZ_JAEHBO010000001.1, on the reverse strand, counting down.
TATCAGCGGATTCCAAGATACATTGATGAGCAAATGGCTCAAAAAGGAGCAACGAGATTCTCTAAACGCGGAGAAGCGGATGCAAGTGGTGATTTCGAGGAACAACTCGAGCAATGGAAACAAAGCATGTGGTCTGATGCGATGAGGGCATTTGGACTAGAACTTAACAAAAATATGGAAAAAGAGCGCAGTACTTTGAGTCTGCAATTTGTTAGTCGTCTTGGAGGATCTCCTCTTGCCCGAACATATGAAGCAGTTTATGCATCTATACTAGAAAATCATGAACTCCAATCATCCAGCAGTGATAGAAGTACGCGGCATATCGAGGTATCCTTGCCAGAAGGTGCTACGTATCAAGAAGGAGACCACCTTGGAGTGCTACCAATTAATAGCGAGAAAAATGTTAACCGAATTTTAAAACGCTTTGGATTAAATGGGAAGGATCAAGTCATACTGAGCGCAAGTGGGCGCAGTGTAAATCACATACCTTTAGACAGTCCTGTTAGTTTGTTTGACCTTATTAGTTATAGTGTCGAAGTGCAAGAAGCAGCCACTCGAGCACAAATACGAGAAATGGTGACATTCACAGCATGCCCTCCTCATAAAAAGGAATTGGAATCATTATTGGAAGAAGGAGTTTATCATGAAAGAATATTAAAGAAACGTATTTCAATGTTGGATCTGCTTGAAAAGTATGAGGCTTGTGAAATCCGATTTGAACGATTTTTAGAACTTCTTCCTGCGCTCAAACCGCGTTACTATTCTATTTCAAGCTCGCCACTCGTTGCACAGGATCGTCTGAGCATTACGGTTGGTGTTGTTAATGCACCTGCATGGAGTGGGGAAGGGACATATGAAGGCGTCGCTTCTAATTATTTAGCTCAGCGTCATAATAAAGATGAAATTATCTGTTTCATTCGAACGCCACAATCAAACTTTCAATTGCCTGAAAATCCAGAAACACCAATTATCATGGTGGGACCAGGTACTGGAATTGCACCATTCCGTGGATTCTTGCAAGCGCGTCGTGTTCAAAAGCAAAAAGGTATTAACTTAGGACAAGCGCATCTATATTTTGGTTGTCGTCATCCTGAAAAAGATTATCTTTATCGTACAGAACTAGAAAATGATGAAAGAGATGGATTAATCTCTTTACACACAGCTTTTTCTCGTCTAGAGGGAGAGCCAAAAACATATGTACAGCATTTAATAAAACAGGATAGAATCAATTTAATTTCGTTATTAGATAATGGAGCTCATCTTTATATATGTGGTGATGGAAGTAAAATGGCTCCGGATGTAGAAGATACCCTTTGTCAAGCATATGAAGAAATTCATGAAGTTAGTGAACAAGAAGCAAGGAATTGGTTGGATCATTTGCAACATGAAGGACGATACGGGAAAGATGTTTGGACTGGAATATAAATGATCCTTAATTAGATAAGTAATCTGTAACGAATGAACTTTTTTCGACTAAATGTTACTTTACAAAATAAACGTATGGATAAAAATCCCGTATTTTTTATGGAATACGGGATTTTTCTATTTTTTAATAAGCTGGACTGATATTGTAGAAAAAGAAAAAATCTCATATGAAACTAAATTAGAGTGTTACACATAGAGTAGGGCCGTTCTATTAAAAAACTAAGTTTGATTAAATAAATGCGATAAAATCTTGTCAAAAATAATGAAATTTCAGGAAAAATAAGGTACACTAGTCAATGGTTTTGGTTTAAAATCGATTGACGTTAATGTCTATGGGGGAAAAATTGATGAACAACAATACAGTAAATGAATCAGTTGAAGAAGTTCATAAAAAACGAGTAAGATCAAGAAAACGTTTTCCAAATTGGAAATTTATCGCAGCGGGTGTTGGTATAATTGCGCTTCTCGTTGGGGGAGTGAGTTATTATCAGGCAACTCACTTCAATTCGAATGTTACGATTAATGACACCAAAGTTGGTGGTATGAGTGCTGATCAGGCAATACAGAAATTAAAAACATCTGGACTAGCAAATAAAGTCTATGTCGATCAACAACAAATTTTAGATGAAAAAGAGACAAAAACAGAACTTACGGAAAAAGATTTGCCTCAAGTTAAGAAGCTATTAAAAAGCCAGTGGACATTTTTCCCTTCCTCAAAGGAAAAAAATTATTCAGTGCTACCGGAAAAGGCGGATCAGTATCGTAGTGAAACGATGAAAAAACTTGTAGAAGAAAAGCTCGTTTCTATGAATAAAGAATTAAAAGCACCTCAAGATGCTATGGCGAAGCTTGAACAAGGAAAAATTGTTATTTCGAAGAGCGTTGATGGAAAACAGTATGACGTTACTAGTCTATTGAAAGATTACGACAAGCAGAAATATAAAAGCGAAATTCATCTGAAGTCTACATACATACAGCCTATTAAAGAAGACGATCCAATTATCAAAAAAGAGGAGCAAGCACTACAGAATCTTCTTGGGCAGTCCGTTGAATATAAAGTACAGAATGAAGTGTATCCTTTAAAAGCGAAAGATTTAATTCAAAATGCCTCTATGTCAAAGGATATGAAAGTGACAATCGATGCGAGTGACATTAAGAAAAAGATTACTGAAATTAATAATGCTAAATCAACATTAAATAAAAATTTCAGCTTTAAAACCCATTCCGGTTCGGTTATATCAGTAAAAGGACAAGGCTACGGCTGGGCACTAGATGTTGAAAAAGAAACAAAACAAGTTCAACAAGCTTTTGAAAAGGGTGAAAAATCGCTATCTGCTTCTAATATTCACGGAAATGGTTGGGAGAAGGAAGGTATCGGTTATGAAACAACAGCGAATAACGGTATTGGAGACACGTATGCGGAAGTTTCAATTGCAGATCAACAAATTTGGATTTATAAAGATGGCAAATTAGCAGTCACAACAAATGTAGTAACTGGTAAACATAGCACGAGTGAAGATACATCACCAGGTGTGTGGTACGTTCTGTATAAACGAACACCATACACGTTGAAAGGAAGCGCAGTAGGTAAAGCTGATTATGCAGTTAAAGTAGATTACTGGGTACCATTCACAAATAGCGGTCAAGGATTCCATGATGCTGGCTGGCGAACAAATTGGGCGAATAATGCCTATTTAACAGGGGGATCAGGTGGGTGTGTTAACCTTCTTCCTAATGTTGCAAAAACTGTGTATGATAATTTGAACACGTATGATCCAGTTATCGTGTACTAGAAAATAGCAATCTTGCGTGAAGCGATGTATGAAGAACTTAAATTAAAAAAAGAAGCAGAAAATCGTGAGTGATTTTCTGCTTCTTTTTTATTATGTATACTATGTACTTCTCGTGTGCGGGGGGAACTGTTAACTAGGTACATTTAAACATAACATGTGGTTATCAATTCAGAGAAAGGCATCTGATGGTATCTTTTCTTTATTTCCAAAAGGACTTTCTCAATATCATCATGGATTTTTATTGATGGCATTTATATATATACTTACTCATAAGAATAGAACTAGCTGAGTATTTACTGGGGGGATTAAGAATGAATAGGGATGAGACCTCATTACATCCTGATACGGGTGTTACGTCTGTCATGTTTGTTGAACGATCATTAAATGAAATTCGTTTTTGGTCTAGAATCATGAAGGAACATTCTTTTTTTCTTCGATTGGGGTTTAGATGTGAGGATACCCAACTAATCGAAGAAGCTAATCAATTTTATCGATTGTTTGAACATATTGAACAAATAGCGTATTCCTATACAAATGAAACAGATCCTGAGCAAATAAAAAGATTTAATTCAGAAGTACAACAAGCTGCAACTAATATTTGGGGATTTAAAAGAAAAATTTTAGGATTAATTCTCACATGTAAATTGCCAGGGCAAAATAATTTCCCACTGTTAGTTGACCATACAAGTAGGGAAGCTGATTATTTTAGAAAACGTTTAATTGAATTAAATGAAGGTAAATTAGATGCCCTTCCGGATGCTATTATTAAAGAAAATGTTTTCTTTTTAAGGATTATGGCAGACCATGCTAAATTTATTGGTCATCTTCTTGATCCATCTGAAAGAAAGCTTGTAGATACAGCACGGAATTTTAGCAATGATTTTGATGAATTAATGTATCAAGCAATTGACTTAGAATCTATGAAACCACAATCTCAAACAGTTCCTCTTTTAGATCAATTTTTAGATCAAAATCGTGTGTCAGTCACATCTCTTCGGGATTTTAAGAAAACGGCACGTGATTTAATTGAGCAATGTAAAATAAAGAGTATCATTCATCCATTATTAGCAGATCATGTATTTCGTGAAGCGGATAGATTTCTTGAAATCATTGATATGTTTGATGCTCATCTTACCAATATTAAATCACAACCTAGATATTAAAAAATAAGGAAAGATACTATTTTTCCTTAAGCTGAGAAGTTAACAATTTATTGTTAGCTTCTTTTCCTTGTGATTTTTAATATTTCCAAGCAATGTAATGAAGTATAATTAGCATATAAGCTACAAGAACAAGGCAAACAGCTTGTGAAAATAGATAAGTGATTTCCTTCTGCAAAGATGTGTCGCGGTTGTAGAAACAAAAAAGAAATGTCACTATCTGAAAGAACAATGTAGACGATCGGAATTAAAAATGTTGAATAAAATTGACAATGAATATCATTTGCATTTATTATGGAATCGTCCCATGTAATTGGATATGATTTTTGTGAAAAAAAGTCTACTTTTTTATTAATGTAATAGATTTCAATTAAAATGTCACTTTCAAGAACTATCACTAATTTTTTTATGAATTTAAACGTAGGAAAGGGTAAGTAAAAATGAACTGGAAAAAAGGCGGATTATGGATTATTATTTTTTTCATTGTAAAAGGTACGATTTCTACACTTTTACTTGTTACAGGTGCTAAATATTTTAATTTATCATATATGCAACTTTTCGTACTAGTACTGATCTTATTACTGATTTCTCTCATAAGTCGAAAATTGCTTTATAGACATAAACAAAATAAAAAGCAAAAAGAGCTAAATATATAATGAAGCCCCAGAGACCTTTGGATTTCTGGGGTTTTACTTTTGGAAATTCATCCCGCTATTTGCGGGTAGTAAAACTCCCATCATTTACAATCTAGTAATAATTCATATAACCAAGAATACTTGGGCTAACAGATTTTATTAGAGTGCCATCATCTTTTTGTAACCGAATAGATTCATTACCGTTTCAGACTTATGTATGAATTCATAACCTAACAGTAAAAGGGGGATGATTGAAAATATGGCGAGTAATGAGGAATCAATTTGTCGACAGTTTGCCAGAATTATCGGTGGACAAGAAGGATTCGCCGGTGGAAAATGTGTAGCAACAATAAATCGGGAGGAAATACGAGCAACCATCTTAGGAAAGCGTTTTAGAGTAACAACTTCCTTCTCATTTGAATCAAGAGATCATAAAACTGGACGGGCATTATGTCTAGGCCGAGTAGCACTCTTGCAAAAGGAAGTTACTGAATTTGTTGCTACAATTATTAAACAAGGTATAATTGTTTCGTCTATACACAATGAATGGTTATGTGATGATCCGAATTTGATTTACGTTAATATCGAAGACGTTGATGATCCACTAAATTTTGCAAAAAAAGTTAGAAGAGCGTTATGCAAGTAACAAATTTCTTTCGTTAAATGTTTGATTTTATTAATTAGAATTTTTTGGAATAGATTTAAGTGAATGATTTTATAAAAAAGAAGGCGTTCCATATTTGGAATGTCTTTTCTTGATGTTTTTGCTGCTAATTTGGGTTGTTATATTATTTTAATTGATTATATGCTGCTTATTTTGTAACAACAAGAACTGGGGGAGGTATGTTAACTTGATGGCGATGAGCCCCGATTGTAGAAAATCTCCAGATTTCTATTAGCTGGTTAGTTGAAGAAGAATTTGTTCCACAACCATTAAGTTATTATCATACAAAAAATTCTTCTCCTGTAATCCCTTCAAATCGGTCAATCTCCGCGTCTTTTGAATTCCCTGAAAGTTGCTAAACTTAAGCTAAATAACTATACCCTCTCTAGAGAAATAATTAACATATCCTATGCAAGAAAGTTTAGGTAGCTAATAGCATATGTTTTATTGAAAGGGTGTGTTTGAATTATGGAAAGGCCGAATTGGGGAATTGGAGGATTAGTATTCGTTGGCTGCATGTTTCTTGGTGGAGGAGTGGGATCTATGTTAGGAAGTACTCAAACTGGATGGCTAATAGGGATGGGTACTGGATTTCTTGGGATGGCTTTAACGAGACTGATTAGAAAGTAATATAACGGGGATTCTTCTTCCGGTAAATAATGAAATATGTATGTAAGTAATTAATGCCATAAGAACTTTATAAATTATAGTTAGAAGCTTCTCTTTTGTATTTGTCTTTTCTGATTTTTTCCATACATAGATATGATTCTCAAGTCAGAGGATGGCACCTTAGGGTGTTTTTTTATGCCCTCTAAAAATATCTTAACATATAATAGCCGAGTTTTACCTTCAGTCGCCCAGCAAGCATAAAAGGAAAAACCCCTCATAAAGTGAAAGTTTAATCAGTGGGGTGTTTATCCCTCACTGATTATTAACACTCACCAATCGGGCTGTTACGGCCCGTTACTGCGGGATAAAATAAAAATTCTGCACCATTTAAACTCTGGTAACAATACAAATGATCAAGAATAATTGAGCTAATAGATTTCGTTAGATTCCCATCATCTTTTTTATAATAGCATAGATTCATTACCGTTTCAGACCTATGTATTCATTCATAACCTAACAGTGAAAGGGGTGATGATGAAAGGTATGGCGATTAATGAGGAATCAATTTGTCAACAGTTTGCAAAAATTATCGGCGGACAAGAAGGATTCGTCGGTGGAAAATGTGTGGCTGCCTGTAGATATCAAATTTTATAAAATGTTATAAGAACATCATAAAAAGAAAGAGGATGAAGCGCTAAAAATTACTGTGATCATATTAAGCGGGGAGATCTACGGAACTTCTGTAGAATGGAGAAGAAATAGTCAGCAGAAATCACACCGGAGGAATGTATGGAATAGATTTTGATTTTGAAAACAATAGGTAATTCATTTGACAATTAAAATGACCTAATTTAATATATATGTCATAGCATATAAATAGTGAAACAAATACATTCACTGTGAATAATTGACTGGTATGCTATATCCTTTTATATCTTAATTTATAGAGGTGATCCATGAACTTACATGATTTAATAGGCTATCTTGTTCATCGTACTGATGTGAAAATGACTAATTATTTTACAAAGAAATTAAAGCCGTATGGAGTTACACCAGAGCAGTGGGGAATTATTAGTGTTCTTTGTAGCCAAAGGGGCACTACTCAAAAAGAGTTAGCAGAAGCTATTGATAAAGATCAAACTACTGTCGTAAGAATGATACAGTCAATGGAGAGAAAAGGGATTGTAAAGAAGGCTTTGAATGACCAAGATAGGCGTTCACATAACCTTTTTTTAACTGAAAAAGGTGACGAGTTAAAGAAAACCATCTTGCCTGTAGTGAAAGACGCTCACCATTTCGTTACGAGTAATTTGAGCAAGGAAGAGATTAAAGTATTACAATCATTATTAAACAAATTGTATGATACACGCTATTAATACTTGTTCCTTATTAATACTATGCTATTCATAAGGAACAAACTTTGTTTTATGTATTATATATGCTATAGCATATAATTTCGTTTGTTTAGAGGAAGGAGAAGGTAGCTTTATTTTCTATGATATCTGATTCAGGATCACTTTTTTACCTAGTACCAGTCGAATTTCTGCATTGTATATGCTATAGCATATAATTTTTACCCCTTTAAATATTGAAGCAATTTCCCTATGATCAATCTCAGGAAATAGGGTATAGGTAGTGACTACTACCTGAACAATACTGAGTTTTTATCAAATAATAAGAAAGGTGTGATTACTATTTTAATTTTCATCAATATTGTAAAAGTTTTGTTGTTTGTGTTCTTTTTAATGACAGGTACGAAAATTATATCTGGGAAAATGGCAGAGGAGTTCAAACGATTTGGTTTACCTTCGTTTTTTAATTTCTTAACTGGAGCTTTTGAGATTGTAGGAGCAATTGGAATGTTGATAGGAATTTGGATTCCAATAGTAGCTTTATTAGCAGGATTGTTGTTAGGTGGTACGATGCTTGCAGCTGCATTAACTCTTATTGTATTAGCGAGAGATCCTTTTAAGAAAGCAATACCTGCGCTTGTTTTGTTTGTCCTTAGTTTAGGGGTAAGTTGTTATCATATTTTTTAAACATAACCTGAAGCCGTTAAACTGTATGCGTTCAAGTTGCTAACATTTTGTAGTTTTTTTACAAATAGGGGGATTCTCAAATTAATGCTTGAATAATAATAGCAATACGAATTTAGACATTACTATCATTCGAATCATAATCAGTAAAAGAATGGGAAGGATTTTTATACAAAGGAATTCCTGATGAATTTTATATTAAAAATAGGAGTGAGTGAAAATGGCGTATTTATTACAAGTTGATTTTCCGTTTGAAGGTCCTTTTGGTGAAGAAATGGAAAAAGCATTTTGGGATTTAGCAAATAGTATTAACGAAGAAGGAGGATTCCACTGGAAAATATGGACTGAGAATGAAGAAACAAAAGAAGCTGGAGGCATTTATGTATTTGAGGAAAAACAAGATGCTGAAAAATACGCTGAAATGCACAAGAACAGACTTGAAGCAGTTGGTGTTAAAGATATTAGAGTAAGAATTTTTAACATCAATGAAAAGTTAACGGAACTGAATCGTGGGTATATTAAATAATTTCGACAATCGGAGCAAGCGTAAAAGGAGGGGGATAATCCCCTCTTTTTTAAATTCTTAAATTGATGGTGAGGGGACTTGCACAAAAAAATCCCTATATAAATAGGGATTTGGGTATCGGTATATTGTTCCTTGGAAAAGGATGTATGAAGTGTAATATATGAGAGTTCTTATATTTGTGAAAGTGACGTAAAAGTACTTTAAAGAAATTTTATTGAAATAATTTCTTCTCCTTTAATTCTTTCAGTCTGCTTTTCCTTAACGTCTCATGCCCATCAAGCTAAGAAAACAGATGAACCCAAAAACAAAAAAATCCTTCGCAAAATTTGTGAGAGAAAAGGAGAGATAAAGGTATTTTAACCTTATCTCTCTTTTTCTATATTAATTTATTTTCAGGTAAGGAGTTGATTAGTTATTACTAGTTATAAGAACGTGAAGAAGTGTTGATTGCCGGTTGGAACTGTTGTAAAGGTTGAGGGGGGAATCCAAGGGAATATCAGAGATGTGCATGATCATTTGGCGCAGGGTTATTAATCCATCTTCTATGAAATCGTGGGATTATATAAGCATTTATTATCCTGGAGATTTTAAAATAAAACCTACCTAATTATAGAAGTGATTTGAACGTAAGGAAATTGTAAGAAATGCATAAGAAAAAAGAAATTTTTATTATGTAGGATACAAATATAGAGAAGCACAAAAGAGGGAGGATAAATAGGATTTATTTATACGAAAACCAAACTAGTAATAAGCACATTCTAAATAAAAAAATCATTTATGGTACTAACATACATGTGAAAAAGAGAGGTTTTACCGTTTATTACGACAGTATGGTGCTTGTAAAAATAAACAATATGAAGATGATTTCTGTGTAATTAGTAAGAAATAATATACAACCGCCGATACTATATGAATAGAGGGGAAGAGTGTCTTATGAAAATATATAATTAACTCCCATTTGCAGATTCAGCACTTTTCATTGCCGGAACTCTTTATTATACCTAACACCAACCGCAATGATAAAAACAGGCTCCACTCAAAATATACTTAGTTCATTACAAATAAGTACTCAACTAGATCGTACTTCCGTCGAACAAGTAATGCGAGATACATTGCAACTTGGATACCCCCGGGGTACTCGCTAAAACTTCCCAGGGTAGAAAAACGTAGGGGTATGCAGCTGGTATATAGGATATAAGAACTAAGAACCGATGAAAACAGATTTTTACTTTCGCATTGGAAGTGTAACGACTTAAACAAATTTTTTTCTTATTTGCTTGGTGGCAATTACTGAAAGAACAGCAACTAAAACAAATATTCACTACAGTTTCTACAGGAAAGGGAGGAATCAATGGATATGGTCTAGGAATCTATGAAATTAAACTTCCTAACGTTGTCTCGATAGGGGGACATACAGGTGTTATTCCAGGATTTAATACTTTTGCTGGAGGGACACATGGAGGGAGGCATATGTTGACGGCAATTTGAACAGTATGGGTAGAGCCGAGAATCCTGGTCTTTTTAAAAGTATTTTACTTGTTGAATTTAGACAGTAGGGATAAAGGCGGAATAGTAGTTTATGTGATGTTTGTAATTGTACAAATAAAAGATGAAATCGATCATTTATCTAAGGAGGTATTTTTCTTATGGAAAATAAATTATCTGGGGTGTTAGCCGCTACCTTGGCTCTAACGATGAGCCTACCAACAGGAGCGCTAGCGTCTTCTAGCAGTAAGACTCCAGTTGTATCTAGTCAAGAAGTTGCTAGCCAAGATTTGGAGAAGATTGCTGCAGAGAACGCTGAACTACTCACGAAGTCCTATGAGACGACTAGCGTGCAGTATGCGCTGATTGATAATGGTAAACTTATTTTGTCGGGGCAGACAGGCAAGAATGACATAGAAGGGAAAGAGCCACTAACCAAAGATACTCTATACGGAATTGGTTCAACCAGTAAAGTATATACAGCTGCGGCTGTTATGAAACTAGTAGACGAAGGAAAAGTTGATTTGGATGCCCCTGTTGCCCGCTATATTCCTGAGTTCAAAATGAAAGATAAACGATATAAGCGCATCACACCGCGTATGCTGTTGAATCACTCCTCGGGTTTGCAAGGTTCCTCGTACAATAATGTATTTTTATTTAAAGATAATGATGCTTATGCCCATGATATCTTGTTGCAGCAATTGTCCAACCAAAACTTGAAGGCAGACCCTGGTGCGTTCTCAGTATACTGTAATGATGGTTTTACGCTAGCTGAGATCTTGGTAGAGAGAGTCAGTGGTATGAGTTTTACTGAATTTCTACATCAAAAGTTTACAGAGCCATTAAAACTGAATCATACGATAACATCGCAAGACAAATGGGAAGACGAAAAGCGGGCTGGACAGTATTCTCCAAAATACCAGGGACAGCTTCCGAGTGAAATGGTAAATGCGATTGGTACGGGAGGAATCTCTTCTACTGCAGAAGATGTGGTGCGATTCTCACAAATATTTATGGGACAGGGAAAAGAAATTCTCTCTAATAGAGCAGTCAAGGCGATGGAACAAGAAGAATATAAAAGAGGCATGTGGCCGGAAGATAGCGAAAACATGTTCAACTATGGTCTTGGCTGGGATAGTGTGAAACTATACCCATTCAGTGAATATGGGATAAAAGCGTTGACTAAGGGTGGGGATACGGTACTGCAACATGCCACATTGGTCGTGCTTCCAGAACAGAAGATGGCAGCAGTTGTATTGTCCTCCGGCGGCTCCAGCACGACAAATCAACTGTTGGCAAACAAATTACTGTTAGCTAGGCTTAAAGAGAAAGGGACAATTAAGGATATAAAACCAGATAAATCCTTCGGCAAGCCAGTCAAGGCTAAAGTACCTCAAGACGTGGTAAAAAAAGCGGGTTTTTATGGAAATATCCAAAGCCATTTCAAAATAGAAATTACGAAGAAGGGAGAACTGTTTTTACCAACTAAACCGAAAGAAAAATATGTATATACGGCGGATGGAAGCTTTATAAATGAGAAGGGTACCTCCAAGCTTAACTTCGTTACTGAGAAGAATGGAAAAGTTTATTTGAGAGAGAGCACATATGAATTATCGCCGGGATTGGGGCAAAATGTGTTGACTCAATATTTAGCCCAAAAATTAGAAAGCAATGTGTTACCGAAGAAAACAGCAGCTGCATGGGCGAAGCGTGAGGGGAGCAAGTTCTACCTCGTTAACGAAAAATTTAATTCAATGAACTATCTAGGACTACTAATGCCTCTAAACACACAAATTACGCTCAAGGATGGGTATTGGGACGGCAAAAAAATTACAGGTCCAAATTCGGCGACGCATCAAATTCAGATTCCCGTGATAAATGGGCGGGATACGACGGAAGCTCATTTCTATACAGAGAATGGTAATGAATATATGGAGATGGCCAGCTTTTTATACGTCAGTGAATCTAACGTAAAATCCCTTGATGCAGGTCCATTATCGAAAGTTACACTGCAAGAAAATGGGCATGCCAAATGGTTTACGATTCCGCAAACGGCAGCAGGGAAAACGATGACTGTGAAGTTGCCATCAGGAAGTTCATTCGCGGTGTATGATGAGAATGGAGTATGCGTCAATTTTACCGTCGTTAGTGACAATAACAAAGTGAAACTACCAGAGAACGGAACGGTTGTATTTGCTGGCGCACCGAACTCCGAATTTACAGTTGCATTGAACTAGCTACAACTCGGGATAGACTTCAATAAAACAGTGCGACATGGAAAAGATATTTTATTTGTATCTTAAGTATTACCTTAAATAATATTACATTTAAATTCTTAGCTTAATAGCAATGGGATAGCACCACATGTCTATCAACCTAAGAAAATAAATCAACCCCATGTCCATCAAGCTAGTAAAAATAAATACCCCAAAAATAGTAAAATTGACATCCCCAGAGTAAAAATGTAAAAAATTATTGTTTAGGGGCAGCATAAAACCTTAGTTTGATAGCGATATGGCGCTACTCATAAAAAAAGAAATAGGAGAGAATATCCTATTTCTTTTTATTAATATAATAAAATGTAATGAATAGATCCAAAGTAATGATAATAATTAGAAGTAACAAGTGTATAAGTGCATCAGTTTTTCCGTTTAGTAAAGACTTTACAAAGAAATCCCATTCTGTTTCATAGGGAGGCTCTACCCAATTTCGTTGCAGTCCTAACACCATTCCATTTATGAAATAGACAATGCTTAATAGGATTCTTCCAAGAAATAAGGCAGTTGCTTTTATAGTCCACTTCTTTATCTTTATTATATAAAGGGTTGGAAATAGTATAAGCACCCAAAAAATAAGAATGTAAACAGCATTGATCATTCTCTATACTCCTAACAAAACGATTTTTTCTTAATCTTGGTGAATTTTCAGGGTGAAAGTTAATGGTGTTCAAACCGTTTCTGCACTTGGGAAAAAAGGAGACAGAATTCCGGCTCCTTTTCCTTTTCTATCTCTCCGTCTCAAAAAACTCAATCCACTCCCCATCAGGGCCAGCGAAGAATATGTAACGTGTTCCATCTGGTAATGTTTCGATTTCTTCTCCTAGTAAAAATGTTACGCCGTGTTTTTGAATTCTTTCAATTTCATCTTCTAATGAATCCACTTTAAAGCAAATATGATGTACTTTTCCTTCTGCTGGAAGAGAAGAGTTATAACCTTCGATGAGTTCCAGTATCGTTTCCTTCGATTCTTCCACACCTAAAAAGGCGAGTTTTAAATCTGGATTCGGGTGCCCCATACGTTTAATGAGCTGTAAGCCGACTACTTTTTCATAAAAAGTAATAGATGTTTCTAAGTTTGCAACCATAAGTCCAACGTGTTCTATTCTTCTAACTGGCATGTAGATTCCTTCTTTCTGAAAATTTTATATGTAAAATGATATTGAAAATTAAGAAAATAAGCAAGATAAAAACCTTACAAATTTTAGCGTGTTATATGGTATAGTGAGAAAGTATGTTTGGGGAGAAGGAAGGAGATTATACGATGAATACACCTACTCAAACTCCTTCATTATCGGCAACGATGAAAGAGTGGCATTATGCATTAGCATATGAAATTAAACATTGGAAAACGATAGGTGGTAGTAAAATTTCTATCATGAACGGTCGTTTTTTATATACAGATTATGAAAATACAGTGTATGTATTTCAGCTTATTTCGGAAGTAAGCTTACCTGAAGGTTCACCAATTCGAATTGAGTTCGATGGTGAGGAAGCGACAGGGGAAGTATTATCTGTACATGGATTAGAAATAGAACTGAAATTAAATGATTATATACAAGGTGAAATAAGAGAAGCGGTTTTATATAGTGAACCGTGGCAATTGTTAGAGCAACTGCAAGAGCGATTGAAAGAGGCACATAAAGATAAGCTAAAACGTAATCGTATAAAGCGTCTTGTTGATGGGACGAGCAGTCCGAAACATATTGAGAAGATGAAAAATCCGAAAAATGAATTGGCGTATCGTTCATTTTACAATCCGACAACGTACGTATGGGGACCGCCTGGAACAGGGAAGTCGTACAATTTATCACGTATTATTTCGGCTCATTACCAAAAAGGAAAATCGGTACTTGTGTTAGCTCATAGTAATGCGGCAGTGGACGTATTAATGAGTGAAGTAACGAAGCAAATTGAAAAGAAAAAGAAATGGACGCCTGGCGAAATTGTTCGTTACGGTTATAGTCAACATGAACATATACGAAATCATGAAACGTTACTTGCGTCGAAGTTAGTTGAAACGACGAACGGATCATGGGGTGAGGAAAGACTCTACTTAGAAGAAACACGCCAAGAACTTCGTGAAAAAATTTTATCGTATAAAGCAACATCTGCTGATAAGAAGCGTATACAAGAGATTGAAAGTGATCTTCGAAAGCAAAAAGCGAAAATTAAAGAAGTAGAAAAAGAATATATTGAAAATGCGAAAGTAATTGGTGCGACTTTATCAAAATGTGCAATTGATTCACTTATTTATGAGCGTACATTTGATTTAGTTGTCGTAGATGAAGTGAGTATGGCGTTCGTTCCGCAAATCGCATTAGCTGCTTCACTCGGAAAACGTATCGTCGTTTGTGGTGACTTTTTACAGTTACCTCCGATTGCGATGGCGAACCATGAACTCGTTCGCAAATGGCTCGGCGAAGATATGTTTTATCATGCCGGCATTGTTGATTCTGTAAATAAATCAGAAGCACATCCCAACCTTTTTATGTTGCAGGAACAAAGACGTATGCATGCGGATATATCGAAGTTTACGAATTCATTTATTTATAAAAATAGAGTATACGATCATCCGTCTGTTTCAGAGCGTAAAGAACTGGCACAGCTACAACCGTTCGCAAATGAGGCAAGTGTTTTATTTGATACGAGCTTAATGGGAGCCTTTTCGTTAAAGGACGCTGCTTCTGGTTCTCGATTTAACATTATGTCTGGTTTAGTAGCGATGCAAATGATGTTAATCGGACTGTTAGATGGTGTGCAATCGATCGGTGTGGTTACGCCTTACAGGGCGCAGTCACGCTTTTTATCAACATGTATCAGGGAAATGTTGCAGAGAACGAAATATCAAAACATACCAGTTTTAGCGGCGACAGTTCATAAGTTTCAAGGTTCTGAAAGAGATATGATGATCTTTGATACAGTTGATAGTTATCCACAAGAACGACCTGGCGTGTTATTCTTTGACCATAAAAACCATCGCCTCGTCAATGTAGCAGTAACGAGAGCGAGAGGGAAGTTCATTCAATTATCGGATTGCCATTATATGCGTAAAAATCTTTCGAGAAAACAAGCGTTATCACAATTAACAGCTCATATAGAACGTCACGGGGATGTGTATGATCGCACGACATCCAGACAATTATGGGAGCGGAAAATATCGAAACGATTACGCTGGTTTATGGAAATGAATCCGGAGGAAACGAAAGGGCTATTAAAAGATATTTTAGCCGCAAAACGAAAAATCATTATTTCACTTCCAAGTACGAAGCAAGTAGATAAACGAGTATGGCAAGCGTTAATGCGTACAAATGCACAAATAACGGTTTATAGTGATGGACCAGTTCCATTAAAAAACATAAAGTTACAAAGACAAAATAAAGCATTCCCATTTGTATTAATCGATGATGAAATCTTTTGGGCAGGGGCACCACTCACATCTCAAATGATGTTTGAAGGTAGTACGGAATTTCCGTACATATGTGCAAGACTACAAGCACCTGAGACAATGGGTGTATTAAAAGGATTTTTAGATATTCGGTAAATTCGGATAGGAATTCCTTGACTTTTGTTTGGAATGAACTTAGAATGAAAATAATTTAATACAATTTTATGAAAATTCTTATCACGAGAGGTTGAGGGACTGGCCCTATGACACCTCGGCAGCGGATTCTTTACGAATACTGTGCCAATTCCAGCAAGGTAACTTGAAAGATAAGAAAGAAGCTCATTTTGACTGTATATACAGAAGCCTCTTTCTATCTTTTAGAAAGAGGCTTTTTTACGTGAAAATAAAAGGAGGAAGAAAAATGGGAGCGACAGGAGTAACGTCACAAAGAAAAACAATTGAAGAGAGCATAGAAAGAAATAAGGAAAAGTACATAAAAACAAGTCATGATATTCATGCGAATCCAGAGATTGGTAATCAAGAATTTTATGCATCAAGAACGTTAAGTTTATTACTAGGTAGTGCTGGTTTTCAGCTGCAGCATAATATAGCTGGGCATGAAACAGGTTTTATCGCACGAAAAAGTTCAGGAAAACAAGGACCAGTTATCGCATTTTTAGCGGAATATGATGCTTTACCAGGACTCGGTCATGCGTGTGGTCACAATTTAATTGGCACAATTAGCGTTGCAGCAGCAATCGCATTATCAGAAACGCTTGAAGAAATCGGCGGAGAAGTTGTCGTGTTTGGAACACCAGCAGAAGAGGGCGGGCCTAATGGTAGCGCAAAGTCGAGTTATGTAAAAGCTGGGTTATTTAAAAACATTGATGCGGCGCTTATGATTCATCCGAGCGGAAAGACAGCGACGACGAGCCCTTCACTAGCAGTCGATCCACTTGATTTTCATTTTTACGGAAAAACAGCTCATGCCGCAGCTTCACCTGAAGAAGGGATTAACGCATTAGATGCGGTGATTCAGCTATACAACAGTATTAATGCGCTTCGCCAACAACTTCCCTCAGACGTGAAAATTCATGGCGTCATTACAGAAGGCGGAAAAGCACCTAACATTATTCCTGACTACGCCGCAGCAAGGTTCTTCATCCGTGCAGCTACGCGAAAAAGATGTGCGGAAGTAACAGAAAAAGTAAGAAATATAGCACAAGGAGCAGCGTTAGCAACAGGTGCAAAAGTAAAAATTCATCAATTCCAAAATGAAATCGATGAACTACTCGTAACTAAAACATATAACGACATCGTAGCGGAAGAACTAGAACTACTAGGTGAAGAAGTAAATCGTAAAGAAAGAATCGGCATCGGCTCAACCGACGCCGGAAACGTCAGCCAAGTCGTACCGACCATTCACCCGTACATTAAAATAGGTCCAGATGACTTAATTGCGCATACGAATGAATTTAGAGAAGCAGCCCGTTCAGAATTAGGAGACAAAGCGTTAATTACATCGGCAAAAGCATTAGCAAATACGGCGTATCGATTAATTACGGAAGAAGGGTTGTTAGAGAAGGTGAAGGAAGAGTTTAGAGAGGCGCAGAGGAATCAGGGATAAGGGAATTAAGGTGCTCTTTTCGAATAGCAATCTAATTAATAAGTAGAGATAACAAAAAAGAACATTGAAATATCAATGTTCTTTTTTGTTTACTAATCATTGATTTTGTTGGTTTTTCTCATAAATGAAAAACTTTTACTGTTAGCAGGAGATAATACGTATCCCTTTATCAGAACGACAATTTCTCCTCAAACTCACTCTTTAAAACAATTAAAGGAGATGATAATCCGAATTGCATTAACGAGTCTAAAAATGTAGCGAGAGAATCCATCGAATCGCTCATGACCTTCATCATATAATTAAATTCCCCGCTAATTCGGTATAAATCTGTTACTTCAGGAGCGGCATTACAATATTGGATAAAATCAGAGCATTGGCTCGTTTTAAACATGATGAATGCTTGAATGTTTTTATTAATTTTGGAAGGCTCAAATTTTGTTCGGTAAGCTGCGATAACTCCTTGATCTTCAAGTTTATTCATACGTTCCTTTACAGCAGGCTGCGTCATGGATATAATCCGTCCTATTTCTGAAACAGAAATTCTTGCATTTTCATACAACAAGTTCATAATTTTATGGTCAATTTCATCCAATTTTACTGCGTTTTGCATTGTGTAGCCTCCTTATTTTGTTTTTTAAGTGAATCACAAATTATAACTATAATATCATAAGTGAATGAACTAAATTACCTATAAATCTATATTTAAAATGATTGGTGTTTGCATGAAAATATAAGTATAGGTTTTTATCAAACGGAAATTTAGGAAGGATGGAAAAAATGAAGAATCTTGATGGAAAAGTAGCGTTAGTAACAGGAGCGAGTCGCGGCATTGGCCGTGCCATTGCAATGAGATTGGCGAAAGATGGTGCATTAGTTGCGATTCACTACGGCCGAAATAAAATAGCTGCAGATGAAACGATTAGTGAGATTGAATCTAATGGAGGAAAAGCGTTCTTAATTGAAGCTGAGCTCAATTCAATGGATGGTGTCAAAAAGCTAGTAGAACAATTAAAAAATGAATTACAAATAAGAGTTGGTACATCAGGGATTGATATTTTAGTAAACAATGCAGGGATAGGTACACAAGGAACGATTGAAAATACGACAGAAGAATTTTTTGATGAAATTATGGCCGTAAATATTAAGGCGCCATTCTTTTTAATTCAGCAAACATTACCGTTACTACGAGCAGAGGGGCGCATTATTAACATTTCATCAGCTGAAGTAAGACTTGGTTTTACAGGATCCATTGCATACGGTTTAAGTAAAGGTGCACTCAATACGATGACACTGCCTCTAGCTAAACATCTTGGAGAAAGAGGTATAACAGTGAATACAATTATGCCTGGATATACGAAGACTGATATGAATGTGAAATTGCTAGATAATCCGGAAATACGAAATTTTGCTACGAATTCATCTGTGTTTGGACGAATAGGGCAAGTTGAAGATATTGCAGATGCAGTAGCATTCCTTGCTTCTTCTGATAGCCGCTGGGTAACGGGGCAGATTATAGATGTTTCTGGAGGGTTTTGTTTATAGGGGCACTACTCCATACCCATCAAGCTAATCAAGCAAATTACTAGATATGAAACGATTCTTGTTTCATAACTAGTAATTTATAGAAAGGTAGGCATGCTAAAGAAGCCTATTAAAACGTGATTTTTTCGCTAGGCAACTTGAATAAGGGAGCTATTTTTAATTATTCGTAATCTAAAATAATCAAATTTTATTTTACAGTAACAATAAAATAAAGTTATTGACCACGCGGTACAAAAAAGAGTATTCTATTCATGTTATCTTTAAAATGAGAGGAGGATACGATTGAATAAACGCGGCAGACCTCGAGAGTTTAATTATTCCTCAATTGTAGATGTTGCAATGAAAACATTTTGGTTAAGAGGATATGAAGGGTGTTCTACACAAGATTTATGCAGTGATACAGGACTTGGAAAAGGAAGTTTATACAATACTTTCGGTAGTAAACATGAACTGTATAAACAAGTATTAGAACGCTACCATGAAATTGGGATTAGGGAACAAAGGAAATTGTTAGATACTCCAATTCCAGTTAAAGAACGATTAAGTAATTTTTTTGAATGGGCATTGAAAGAAGATTTTGAGAATATTGATCAAAAAGGATGTTTATTGATTAATGCCAGTATAGAACGTGCTAAAAACAATTTAATGGTACAAGAAATTTTCTCGAAGCATGTTGAACTTCTTAAACAAGCTATTGAAACAGTGATGGAGGAAGGATTGCAAACAGGTGAAATTTTAAAGAAGCAATCAGCTGAGGAATTAGCTAGTCTGCTTTTAAGCAGTTATTACGGATTCCGTGTTCTTAATGTATCGATGCAAAATCGGTTGTTGTCTGAACAAGTTATCAAAGGAACAGTAGAGTCTATTTGTGGCGCTTAGTGCGCTCTTTTTTCGCACTATTTTTGTACCGATCATTACAATAATGAATAAGGAGTGTTTTTATGCCATCGATTATTTATTTATTAGCTTTAGCAATCTTTTGTATGACTACATCAGAATTTATGGTTGCAGGTATGATGAATGAACTTGCTCTTGCATTCCAGGTTTCTGTATCATCTATTGGGTATTTAATTTCAGCTTATGCAGGAGCAATGGTAATAGGAGGCCCCATTTTAACTGCAATCCTCTTACGAATACGCAGCAAACAAGCATTATTGTTTTTAATGTTCGTATTTTTAATTGGTCAATCGCTCGGAGCCATTGCTTGGAACTATAATATTATGATGATTTCACGTATTATAACTGGTATTGCTTCAGCTTCAGCTTTTGGAGTTGCGATTTCCTTTTCTGCAACATTGGTTCACTCTGATTCAAGGGGAAAAGCTGCATCAATTGTACTTGCAGGTTTAATGTTCGCAACTGTATTAGGTTTACCTATAACAACCGTTATTTCGCACTATTTTGGCTGGCGTATTAGTTTTGGGGCTGTTTCTGTTCTTGTGCTAGTATCAGGGATTATGATTCAACGGTTGTTACCATCATCTTCAAATAAAGAGCAATTAAGTTGGAAAGATGAACTTCTGCGATTTAAGAATATTCATCTTTGGGCAGCGTACGTAACAAGTATGTTCATTATTGGTGGTACGTTTGCAGCATTTAGTTATTTCACTCCAATCTTTACAAATATCACAGGCTTTTCAAGTGCAAGTATTCCATATTTACTTGCTCTCTATGGTAGTGCGACGGTAATTGGGAATATAATAATTGGCAAGTTCGCTGATAAATTTACAATGAAAATACTTATGGGTGGATTAATTATATTAATCATAGCGTTGTCTTTATTTGCTTTAAGTGCAGAGAATAAATACATTGCAGTTATTTCTACGATTTTTATTGGTTTAACTGGTGTAGCATTGAATCCAGCTATGGTTGCGAGGGTGATGAAAACAGCTAGTAATGGAATAATGATAAATACCGTTCATAGTTCTTTTATTACGCTAGGTATTGTTATTGGTTCGTCACTAGGTGGTCTTGGGATCAGTAAAGGATATGGTTTTGTATCTCCGCTATGGATTGGAGCTTGTTTAGCTATCCTTGGGATAATTTCATTATTCCCATATTTACATAAAGGAAAGGCAGATTAAGATGTTTAAAATTTCTTTATATGGGGGAGCACCACATTACTAGCTTGGTAGTACCACATATCCATCAACATAAAGGACTATTTTTGAACTTGATATTTATGAAATATGCACCCGAAAATTTATAGTAATAATTCTAATGTTACCTCTCTAGTTAGTAGGATATTTTTTCTTAATATATGCATACTAAACATACTATAAAAAGTACATAGAAAGTGAGAGAATCATGGCTAAATTTTTGAGGCGTTTAAAATATAGAGATAATCCTAAGTCATTTCCAATACGAGACAATACTCATTTTCAGGAAAAAAATATTGAAGACGCCCTCTTAGACGCTGATTTAACCAAAAACATAGCTAATATTCAGAATATATTTCGTCAAGCGCCTGATTTAGTAATTCGGCGGTTTCAAATAACAGTAGATGGATTAGAAGCAGCTTTAGTATATTTGTCTGGATTAACAGATAAAGAATTGATTCAAAATCATGTTCTAAGTCCTTTGATGAATAGTGATTTTAATACCAATACAGAACTTCCAATTCCATTAGGACAAATTAAGATTATTAATACATTGAGTCAGATTGAAAATGCTATTTTTGGGGGAGATAGTGTTTTATTAATCCACAGTCGAACAACAGCACATCAATTGGATACAAAAGGATGGCCACAAAGAAGTGTTGAAGATGCACATAACGAAATAGCTCTAAAGGGTGCACATCAAGCATTCATAGAAACTGGAAGTCAAAATATCGCAATGATTCGAAGATATATTCCTCATCGTGAATTAGCGATAAAAGAAATAGTAATTGGTGTACGAAGCAAAACCAAAATTTCTATTTTATATTTGAAAGATGTAGCTTCTGAAGATGTGCTGAAGGAATTAGAAACACGAATTCAAAATATTACAATCGACGCTGTGACTAGTAATGGCGAACTTATAGAATTCATTGAAGATCACCCTTACTCGCCGTTTCCGCAATTTATATTAACTGAAAGACCTGATTTGGCTGTATCTCACATTTTACAGGGCAGATTTGTAACTGTAATGGATCATTCACCTAATGTATTAATTACTCCAACAAATTTTATTTCCTTTTTTCAAGGAGTTGATGATTACGGTACAAGGTGGTTAGTTGCTTCGTCTATTCGGTTGCTTCGTTTTATCGCTTTTATGGTTGCTTTATTTCTGCCGGCGAGTTATGTTGCGTTTATTTCCTTTAATTTTGAAGTTATTCCTGTAGAGCTATATTTATCTATTGCTGAATCAAGAACGCGCGTACCCTTTTCTCCAGTTATGGAAGCATTACTTATGGAAATAACATTGGAAACGATGAGAGAAGGGGCTTTACGGATACCTACTCCGATTGGTCAGACAGTTGGAATTGTAGGTGGTATTGTCATTGGTCAGGCGGCTGTTCAGGCAGGAATTGTAAGCAACATTATGATTATTGTTGTCGCTGTTACCGCGATCTCTTCTTTTGTTATTCCTAACTATGATATGGGAGCGTCAGTAAGACTTTTACGTTTTCCAATGATGCTAGCAGCTGCCTTATTTGGAATTGTAGGACTTGTTATCGGGTGGATGACTTTAATTGGGCATCTAAGTAGTCTTAAATCGCTAGGTACTTCTTACGGAACACCATTAGCACCCTTTCGTTTTGCAGATATGAAAGATGTTTTTGTACGCTTTCCTTTATGGACAATAAGAAGGCGTCCTAAGGGGAATGGAACCAATCAAACTATTCGACAAGGAAAGAATCGTAATAAAAGGTGAAATTATGAAAAAGTATGCCTATAATGAAATCACTCTTATGCAGTATATTATTTTAATTAATGGAGTGCAGGTGGGCACTGGCGTTTTATCGCTTCCACGTGTGCTTGCAGAAAAGGCTGGAACAGATGGATGGATAGCTATATTGATTGGTTGGATTTTCTCCACAATATCAGGTGTGTTTATAGTGAAAACAGCTGCAAGATATCCTGAGGATACGATTTATGATATTCTTATACGATTGTTTGGAAAAATAGTAGGGAAAGCATTGGTTGTTATTTACATGATGTACTTCGCTTTTTATTCTTGTATCGTTCTTATAAACGCTATGCTTTACCTTAAGGGATGGCTTCTCCCGAAAACGCCTGACTATATCGTTATCTTTTTGTTTTCGATTCCTACCTATTTTGTTGCACGTAACGGTCCTAGTATTTTAGGACGATACGCCGAACTTTTTTTTTATATGGCGCTTTGGATTCCGATATTTTTTTTAATCCCTCTTATAGGGAATGGAAGTTGGATGCCCTTCTTTCCGCTTTTAAAAGAAGGATGGAAACCTATATTAACCGCTGTACCAAGCACTGTTTATGCTTATTTAGGATTTGATATTGCTTTCTTTTTATATCCATTTTTACAAAAAAAACAGTATGCAGTCCATGGAATGGTTATAGCAAACACCTTAACGATGTTATTTTATTTATTTGCTACTATTGTTTGCTTTGCCTATTTTAGCCCTGATAGCATTACGCAATATAATCAACCGGTACTAAATTTACTGAAAGTAATTGAGTTTCGTTTTTTAGAACGTTTTGACATGATTTTATTGGCTGTTTACTTAACCATTGTTTCCACATCATGGATTCCTGCCCTATACTGTTCTGTATTTTGTTCAAGCCAATTACTTGGAAAACAAAATCACAGCTCTCATGTAGTTGTTCTCTTATTACTTATTATCGGATTCACATGTTGGAGTCATCCTAGTTGGAATGAATCTGAAATTTGGCAACAGGTATTATCGAATGTTGGATTAGGGGTAACATATATATCACCTATTATTTTATGGCTGTATTGCTGTCTATATGAGAAGTTTCGCCAGGGGAGGGTACATTGAAAAGAAAAGTACTATATTGTATTTTGTTATTGGTGTTCATGATGACTGGATGCTTCGATCAAAGAAATGTTGAAGATGTTTCTCTTACTCTTATTCTTGGTATCGATTTAGATCGTAATGATAATTTATTAGTGTATATATCAAGCCCTGTTTTCAATAAAGAAGCAAAAATAAAAGAAGAAACAACTGGTGTGAAATCTGCTACGGTCCGAAAAGCTAGAGACCAATTTGATGCTACGGTTATGGCGCTTACTGCGGGAAGTAAAACACAGGTTATTTTAGTTGGAAAAAGGTTACTGAAACAAAAAAACTGGGAAAATTACCTCGATCCATTTTACCGTGATCCAAAAAATACAGTTACTGCAAGGGTTCTCGCTGTAGATGGACCTGTTTCGGACGTTATCTTCTATAGCCCAAAGGATAAGCCACGACTTCCTATATATTTAACAAAACTAGTTGATACGGCTTTTTTAAGAAATATCACAGTAAAAACAACTCTTCAAGAACTATATGAGCAAAGAGCAGACAAAGGGCTAACAGCAAATATTACTGAAGTGAAAAAAAAGAATAAAATATGGGTGACAGGTACAGCTTTGTTGGATGAAAAAGGAAAATATAAATTAACGCTAAAACATGATGAAAACAAGCTTTTACGCATTTTGCAACAAGGAACTGCAGGGGAGTTACCATTTACAGTTCCAATTAAGATAAATTCGGATGGTCAAGATAAAGATTTAATAAGTTTTACTGCCTATGGTATTGAAGTAAAGACAAAGGCAAGATATGATGAGCATTTTATATTTAATGTAAATGTAAAGATGAGAATCGGTATTACAGAACGACTTTTTACCTTTAATACAAGAAAGGACGCAGCAAAATTACAAAAGGCGATTGAAACTAAGTTGGAAGCTGATTTCAAGCAATTAATACAAAAAATACAAACCGCCAAAATTGATCCTATTGGGCTTGGAGGATATGCAAGAACATACACATATACTGAATGGAAAAAAATACAAAATAATTGGGGTGACGAATTAGCAAAAGGCGATGTAAACGTCAAGGTTAACATTAAAATTGCCGGAATGGGTACGATTAAGTAACATGAATTCAACTGTGATTCGTACTAAGATTGCAAGTACTGTCTACTTTAGAAGGAGAAATGTCTTTAGCAGGAGTACCGTCACATCGCTATGAACCTTAAATTTTATAGTACCCCCAGAACGAAAGTTTGTGTTAACTTGTAACAAAAACGCTCATTTTTTCGTCTTGGGGTAATTCTGAATTCTTAAGGTGATGGCGATGGGGTATTGACCCTACCTATCAACTTAAAAATTTTATAACACCTCAACCTAAAAATTTCGTGTATTTTTGACAGAAGGCAGCTTATTTTTCGTTTTGGGGGTATTTGCATTTCTTAGCTTGATGGTGATGTGACGGTACCCCAATCGTAATTTATATGAAAAGAACTCCTCAACAGATGAAAGAGTTCTTTTTTATTTTCACATTCATCTTTCATTGATCAATAGACATTCCGACAAATAACTCTAAAAAGAACATAAATTCGTAAATGATCAGAACAAACTTCCAAAAAATCCTTACGCAATCTATTACCATGCGTACTACTCAATAGGAAAAAATGCCTGCCACTCCCTGAGAAATGTCGAATCTGCAAAATTCATTCAACATTTCCAGGATGATGACAATGGATTATTTTTATAATTCTATTTTCTGGTCACCACGTTTCTCTAGGTTTTTAGCAGTTTTACTTTGGGCAACATCTTTTTGGTCTTTAAAGGTTCCCATGAGAAAATCATAGGCTGGATTCGTAACACCATACCAGTAATTTTCATTTTTGAAGTGATGCCATAAATGAACTTTTTTCATCCATCGCCCCCATGGTGATATTGGTTGAAGGGGGCGATGCGCGATATAATGCTTCCACTCATAAAATAATAAAAAGAGCATAATACCTGCAATAAATGCGTTTGTCATGACAAAGCTGGATGAAAGAAAATAAAAAATCGCTCCTGAAATTGCAATGTTTGGCACACTATACCATAAGGGTAAAAATAATAAATGTAATTCATTCGGATTTGTATGATGGTCATAATGTAGGCGCTTAAGCGTTTTTAATAAAAATGCATTCTTTGGTGGCTTTAGATGAAAAATAAACCTGTGAGTAGCGTACTCAGCTAAGGAATACATAATCATTCCCAAAATAAAAGCACCCCAAATTCCGATAGAGGTTAAATGTAAAATCATAAATCCAAAGCTAGTGAGGAAAAGACAGCTCATAATCAAAATATCAGGATAGGAAAAATATTCTTTAAAATATTTTAGTTTCATTTATCACGCCTCCAGCTTTCTTTGTTTTTTTTCTATCTTTCCAAAGAGCCAAGCTTTTCTCCAATGTTGTCTTACACAATCTTTCTGCTTCAATCGCATCTCCCTTTAATGCAGCTTTTAATAAATCGTGATAATAGTTGAAGGATAACTCACGATGATCTTTTACAGAAAAATACCTTTTTGCCATATCTACATAAATGGAATCAAAGCTATTTAAAATGAGTAGAAAGATTGGATTGGCAGCAAGCCCAGCACACCTTTTTTGCAAATCCCAATCAAATGCTGCATAGCTTTCTGCACTATCTTCAAGTTGCTCAAGATTAGCAAGGAGAGCAACCACTTTAGGTTGATTAAACGTAACAGCATTACGAATATAAGTCGGAGTCAACGAACTTCTAAATTCTAATAAATACATAATAAATTCATCTGTAATGGTATGATGATTCTCAACAATATTAATAAGAGTCGTTAGATTACCATTGCTCCAATAATCATTAATAATCGATGGCATTCCTTTTCTTCCTGTTATCCACCCACTTCTTCCTAAACGTTGAAGCGCCTCACGAATAGTTGGGCGACCAACACCAAATTCTTTCGCAAGCTCTCTTTCCGGTGGTAAAGTGCTTCCTATAGAATAAACACCGGCCAATATGGATTTAATTAATTCGTTCACAATTCTATCTGAGGTGCGTTCCTTTTCTTTCAAGTCATCGTCTCCTTTATTTTATGGTAATACATGTTCAAGACATTGGTAATACCAAAATTATATAATAAATTTGAATTTTCTGTCAATGGTAAAGGAGTGAATTTTTATAATTAGGATTGTCGAACTTTCTATATATTTCTATGAAAAGAATAGTTTATTTTCATTGCTTTCGCACTCAACTTCTTTAATTTTAAGAAAATTTATTTATCAATCCGCTATTTTAGAAAAAGGAAAAAACCATCACTATAGAACGAGGAGAAGATCCGTTTTATTTATGATTAATGCCAATGGCAAGATAGAAAATTATGAACTGGAAGGAATATAAAGGGGATGAAAATGATTGTTCCTGTAGGACAATGCCTATCAAGTTGTAATTATTGAGGATGTTTTAAATAAAGCTGAATTAGAAAAGATTATACTTTCCATGCTAAATCAAAAAATAGGGTTCTTAAGATAAGTATCCTAAGAACCCTATTTTTTGAAAAGAACTTCTAAATTGGACTGAGAAAATTTAGGATTCCTAAAATAACTAAGATCTAATTAACCATAGAAATATAAAATTTCCATTTTGGGCGTACTTCAGAATATTAGCTTGATAGCGATGGGGGAGCACCACATCACCATCAAGCTAATGCTTTCATATCCCCCTAAATTAAAATTTTCTTTCTCTACATATAGCTATTCTGAGAAGCCGCTCATTTTTTCGTTTTGGGGGCATTTCTTTTTCTTAAGTTGATGGGCATGTATGGTGACCTCTATTAGACGATAGTGAATTAATAATTTCGGGGTTCAGTTCAACTTTATTCAAAATAAGATTTTTTTGCAGTAAAATTAATGTTAGTGGAACTTTTTAATCAAACTTTTTTCTAAATTAACATAAATACTTGCAATAATTAAATTAGTACTATATAGTTCTAGTTATGACAAAGGTAAAATTAATGAATCAAAAACGTGTGATTGAAGTAGCTGCAACATTATTTTTAGAAAAAGGGTTTGCTTATACAAGTATGGATGAATTAGTACGTGTAAGCAAAGTTTCAAAGTCTAATGTGTATTATCACTTTTCTAATAAGGAAGTATTATTAGAAGGGGTCGTTGATTATTGGATTGAAATGTATCAATCTGCAATTGATGACGTACTTTCTCAGAACCAATTTTTAGTTGAAGATCGTATCCAACTGTTTTTAAAGCAATTATCACAAGGAGTTCAATCGAGAGAGTATAAGGGGAGCTGTCCATTTATTACTCTTTATATTCAAAGTCCTAAACAGGCCACGCAAATAAAAGAAAAAATAGGTCTTTTTTTTACAGGATTACAAAAGAAAGTTTCTCTATTACTTAAACAAGGGGTAGAGAATGGAGAATTCAGAAATACGATTCATATTGATGAGGTTGCATCACTGTTTATTACAAATCTTGAAGGAGCGTTATTTATTTCAGAAACATTGAAAGATGCAACTGTAATCACGAAAACAGCAGATCATTTTTTAAAATTGCTTCGATAAAAGAAGCATTTTTTTTACATCAAATTAGTACTGAGTAGTACTAAAAAGGGGGATTTTATATGAGAACAGTATTTTTAACTGGTGGAACAGGCTTTATTGGAAAGCAATTAGTAAAAGAATTAGCCAAAGAGGATGTTAAAATTCTTCTTTTAGTAAGGTCGAAAAGTAAAGCAATACGCATTTTTCAAGAAAGAGGCATCTTAAAAAAGGCAGTTATGCACTTTATTGAAGGTGATTTGACGAAAATAGATTTAGGTCTAAGTGCTGAAGATAAGGAGAGGGTATTGAAAACGGATGTGATTATTCACGCAGGAGGCCCCATGGATATTCAAGCGACAAGTAAAGAGGCAGCTTCCGTATTTTTAAATGGCGCCAAACATATTAGTGAATTAGCTAAAAGTATTCATCAATTGAAGGGCTTGCAACAATTTATTCATGTTGTAGGTTATATGAGTCCCTTTGATGATAAAAATAGTAAGATTGCAATTGATGTGTTTAAAGAAGGAAATAATTATTTGAAAATAAAAAATCCATATGAGAGAACAAAATTTTTAGCAGATCTTTATATCCGTCACCAGGCATCAGCAGTAGGTTATCCGCTTTCTGTAATTAATCCGCCAACTGTAGTCGGTAGTAGTAAAACAGGGAGTACAGAGCAGATAGCAGGATTAGGTTTGCTTGTGATGAGTATGCGAAGAGGGCTCATGCCAATGATTCCTGGAGGTAAGGGATATAGGTTACCACTTATTTCAAACGATGAGCTTGCGAAGTTTATTGTGCAGGTTTTCAGATTGGAGCAACCGACTATTCAAACATATACACTTGTTGAAGACAAACAGCACGATCAGAACATTGCTGAATTATTAAGTATTATGTCGGAAAGTATGAATATGAGGGCACCAAAAATCTCTGTCCCAATGCCACTTATGAAAGCAATTATGAATAGTGGAGTAAGTAAAATAACAAAAATTCCTTCTGATGGACTGAATTTTATTACAAAACGAAATTTTTCGAATGTTTCAGCGAAAAAAATTATGGGAGGAGATTGGTTTAAGAAGGCGAGTGTAATGAAATTTTTCCCTGCCGTAGTAGCTGATCTGGATTATCGAATGATGTATCAAAATGGCCAGCATAATCATTTATTTAAACGAACATTATGCGATAACACTACCCTTTACCAATTACAAGGAGAGGGTAAACCGTTTATTTTATTACATGGTTTATTGAGTGATGGAGAGGATTTATTTCCTTTAGCACAAGAGCTTCATGAAAAAACTGGTCAACCTGTATGGATCTTGGATCTTCCAGGTTTGGGACGTTCTCCTTTTAAACAAGAGAAAAATCTTCTAGATATCTATTTGAATGTAGTGAAAAAGTTATTGGAGAAAGCTACGAATGGTGCACATCTAATTGGTCATTCATTCGGTGCATTTATTCTTCTGGAAGCATTGGTACAAGAGTACATAGATAAGAAGTATTCAATCACTTTACTTCAGCCACCTGTTGCTAAAAAAAATGCTAAATCGCTAAATGTTCCTCAATTTATGAACAAATGGACATTAAAATTGGCAACTACTAATTTGATAGGGCGTTATTTATTAAGTAATGGTTTGTTTGAAAGTATGGAGAGCATCCCTGAACAGTATATTGAAAAAATAAGTAAAAGTTTTACTTCCCCTAGAATTTTAAATACTACGGTTCAGCTTAACAGTTTATTACTGAAAAACGATCAAGGTGATTTCAATGAAGTAACAAAGTATAATCTTCACATTATTTGGGGGGATTATGACAGAGGCTATTCTGCTCCATCGCATCTTGGTAAGGTTGATTTTGTTCCATATGGCCATCATTTTCCTCTTAGCCACCCGAGTGAAACGGCAACATTAGTAATAAAAAATAGTAATACTAGCAGATGAGAGTGTGGGATAAATAAAAAGTGTGTAGTAAGATTGTTGTGTCTTTGAAATAAAATCGTACTGTTTGGGGTCCCACCCCATCACCATCAAGTTAAAATTTTATAATGCTTCAAAACGAAAAATTTGAGTCTTTTATAGCAATAAAGTTCATTTTATCGTTTTGGGGCAACCTGATCTGGTCGTACGCCTTATAGATATTTTTACGTCTTTAATTTTTGTATTGACCTTAAAGTTACTTTAAGGTTTATGCTAAAGACAATTACATAAAAAAGCTTTTTTATGTCTATATATAATTAATCATAAGGTGAGGAAAGTCATATGGGTATATACAATAGGAAAAATTTAGCTTTAGTTTTAGCATTATTTAATGTATTTATTGTATTTTTAGGAATTGGTCTTGTAGTTCCTGTAATGCCATCTTATATGAGGGTATTACATTTAGGCACTGACACTATGGGATATTTAATTGCTATGTTTGCATTTTTTCAACTATTAACATCTCCTATTGCCGGAATATGGGTAGATATATTTGGTCGAAAAAAAATGATCATAGCAGGGTTAATTCTATTTTCCTTTTCTGAATTTTTATTTGGAGTTGGAAATCAAATATGGGTATTATTTCTTTCTAGAGCACTAGGAGGTGTTAGTGCTGCATGTATGATGCCGGCAGTCACTGCTTTTATAGCTGATACAACATCATTAGAAAACAGAGCAAAAGCATTAGGGTATTTATCAGCAGCTATTAGTACAGGATTCATTATTGGACCTGGTATTGGTGGCTTTATATCTGATTTTGGCATACGTGCACCGTTCTTTTTTGCAGCAGTAATTTCTGGTATCGCTGCGTGTTTTTCAGTATTCATTTTGAAAGAACCTGTATCTAAAGAACAACGAATTAAAATGCAAGATAACAAAATACAAGTTAGTTTTTTAAAAGAAATTAAACAATCTTTTCACCCTTTATATTTTATCCCACTATTACTTGTTTTTGTTTTAGGATGTGGTTTATCAGCTTATGAACATATGTTTAGCTTTGTTGTTGATAAAAAGTTTGGTTTTACACCTAAAGATATATCAATAATTATTTCAGTAAGCGCCATATTAGGAGTAATAGCACAAATCATGTTCTTTGAAAAATTAGTAAAAAAATTTGGTGAAAAAGGAATCATTAAATATAGCTTATTCATAGCCGCTATAATTATAGTTGTATCTACATTTGTCGGTAATTATTGGATGGTCGCGATTTTAACGTTTATCATCTTTTTGGCATTTGATTTAATTCGACCAGCAATTACAACATTACTTTCTAAAATAGCTGGAGAAAATCAAGGATTTATCGGAGGGATGAATTCTACTTATACAAGTCTCGGGAATATAATAGGGCCAGCAACGGGAGGCATTTTACTTAATGTAAATGTTAATCTACCATATATTTTTGCAGGATTAATTCTTACTATTGGATTTGGCATAACTGTATACTGGTCCAAATATATAACAAAAAACAACAGAGATACATTTCCAATGCAATCCTAATCTTATTGACAGGTTTCTATTTAAACCCAAACCAGAAAGCTTATGTTTTTATTTAATAAATCCCTTAAGTTGATGGGCATGGGGTACCGCCAACGAGACACGAATTTTGCACGCTAAGCAAAAAAATAAGCTGTCCACATGGCCAGCTTATTTACATAATTCTCGTTATTGGTAGTTACTCTTTTATATTAACATTGGTTAATTGTTGCTTTAAATCCCAATGTTTTGGTTTCTCTTTAGTATCTAGCCAAGGAGATCCTTCTTGAAGCCAATTCTCACGATATGTTTCAATAGTGCATACAATTTCTTCATCGTCATACCCTGGTTGAAAAGCACAACAAGCACATATTAAACTTACATCGGGGATTCCTTTTTCATTATAGAGTGGTCCCGGCAACTGATCGTAGCCACAAACTAAACAAACATATTTTTTCTTGATAAACTTTTTAAATAACATTCTAAACAGAATAGTCTCCTCCTTATATATTATTTTATTTCGTTATAGCTTTCATAAGACCCTATTTAAAAAACAGTGAATATCGTATACATACAAGGTTAACATAACGTCCTATTATCGGTAGCAAGTTTTTCATAGCATCCTTGTTTTTACAAAATTTTTTGTCTCTATGTCTATCTATCTCTTATACAAGATTTTATACATCATTGATATAGCGGGGATTCTAGGGATCTCTGCATAAAATCTTGTATAGAAAAGTAGTTAGACTAGTGTGTTTTACTTTGGTTCATTTCAAAATATAATTGAAAATTCATCTTTAAATTAAAAAAAGAAGGTGTTACCTTTATATATTAATAACTTCGAAATATTGTATAACAGATAATTTTTATGCATTATGATTAGCATTGCTTATTGTGTTAACGAATCAGGATAGTGTGGCGACCGACTAAATAGTTGCTTATCCTCAAGTATTAGAAGGGAAGTTCTATTATTTCGCGAATTGATTAGACATAGACGAGTGCTATAATTTTCTATATCTACATAAAGAGGTGACTACGCATGAATCAAAGACCGTCAGAAGAAGAATACGCCGGGAGCTCCGGCGAATATATCCGTTTGGTGCCGGACGGTAACATCATCGACATTCTGCTCGCCCAGGAAAAGCAAATGACCGAGCTCCTGGCATCGTTGACCGAAAGCCAGGCCGCATATCGGTATGCGGAAGGAAAATGGACGCTGAAAGAAGTCGTGGGCCACATCGCAGACGCGGAACGCGTCATGACCTACCGCCTGCTCCGGTTCGCAAGAGGGGACCAGACGTCTCTGACCGGTTTCGATCAGGAATTGTTCATGCCTCCTTTCGGAAGCTGGACAACCGCACAATTGGCCGAAGACTACCGGGCCGTACGGCAATCAACGATCACATTGCTGCGCGGGCTACCGGCGGAGGCGTGGACCCGCAAGGGCACAGCCAACAACCTAAGCATTACGGCGCGCGCCCTCGCGTACGGCATCGCAGGACACGAACTTCATCACATGGGGGTCATCCGAAATCGGTACTTGAGTTAATCATCAGCTGAGGCCTTTGGAATGGAACTAACGGGTAACTTTAACAAAATAAGGAATACAATTAAATAGCCTAAAATATGCAAGTTTTTATGCATAACTGCTTGCGTATTATGGAGTAAATCCAAACGCAATTAAAGCAATGAATGAAGTAAATATAGACATAACAAATCAAACATCAGATATAATTGATGCAAACATTTTAAATAGTGCTGATTTAGTTGTTACGCTTTGTAGTCATGCAGATGCTGTATGTCCATCTACTCCGCCGCATGTGAATCGTGTTCACTGGGGATTTGATGATCCAGCAGGAAAAGAATGGTCTGAATTTCAACGTGTTCGCGATGAAATTGGAGAACGTATAAAACGATTTTCTGAAACAGGGGAGTAAATAAAGAAAAGAGTCAATCTTCTATTGTGTTGGAGATTGGCTCTTTTCTTTATTATATATTTCATTGGTTTAAAACAACTATTAAAAAGAATATAGAATATTCTGTCATGGTGGTAAAGTTAGAATAAAGTGGTTTCATAAAGGTGGTTTAACTTATGATTTCTGAATTAAGCAAGAATGATTTTTATAAATGTAGTAGTTTAATAAATGAACAAGGCCAAGTAGAAGTCAAAGCTGTAATTGCAGGGATGAATCCTGGTCGTATATTTGTAGATAACATATCTTCTCCTAATTCGGGTCTTATTTGGTTAGGCAATAATGATGGCTTCTTTTTTATAGGAAGTGTAGAAAATGAAAAGTTTAATAATGAAATTAATAGTTTTATTGATAATGTGATAGAGCCTGAGGCGAGAAAGGTTGGACTAAATTGTTTTGAAGCAATTGGTAATCATTCAAAGTGGAACAAAACAATTGAAAGAATATTTCAGCACAGTAACTTAAAGAGTTGGAATCAAAGAGTGTATACGCAAAAAAAAGAAGATTATGAAGATCATTATGGACCTAAAATTGAAGAAGGATATACAGTGCTAAAAATGAGTAAAGCTCTCTATGAAAATAAAGGAAACATATTGAAGAATATTGAATTTTTACAATCAAAAATTTTAGAGTTTTGGTCTTCACCGGATCGTTTTTTCAATGAAGGAATCGGTTATTGCATTGTCTATGATGATCTAATTGTGAGTGTTTGTTTTTCAGGGTTTGTATTTGAAAATATACACTGCATAGATATTGAAACAATAGAAGGGCACCAAGGGAAAAAATTAGCTCAAAAGATAGCTCATAGTTTTGTGAAAGATTGTTTAGAGAATAACATTACTCCATATTGGGACTGTATGGAATTGAACAAGCCTTCTGTCGCAGTTGTGGAAAATGTAGGGTTTACAAATGTATGTAACTATGTAGGATATTATTTTCTATTTGATGAATAATTTGTTGATGCGATGAAACGATAGGCATGAGTTAGTTCTATAAGTTTATGAGCCGCAAATGCGGCTTTTTTATTTGTGTCGTAATTAGTTTTAGGATTCTTTTTTGAAAAACTGAATGATTTTTTTAGAATTATCCTCACGTAGATCATAACCTTCGCCGTGCGTTTCATCGCTCGCTTTTGCTATTACGATGTCACCATCAGACTCTATCCAAACAAAGAATTCTTGTATAGAATTATCTTGATAAGTAACCTTCATTTTTGAATGTATATAGTTTTTGGCCTCTTGATCTAGAAGGAGTGTTTTTTTCTCTGCGCTTTCCATACTTGTAAAAATTTTTTTCATATTTTCTTTATTTACTACTGGATTACTACTTTTTGAATTCACAGGACTAATCTCAAGTTTTCTCACTTCTTTTTGTTCAAACATAACGTTTTCATATACAATTTCTTTTTCTTTCACTGCTGTGGATGCTTCTTTATTGGAAGCTTTCGTTTCATTTGAATTACTTGTACATCCAATTAATAAGGTGATACTTAATGCTCCAATTATACCGAATGTTAAGGTCTTCAATAATATGCCTCCCATCTACTATTTTCTATAATTCTATTTCCTATTTGAAATATCCTAGCTATGCTTAATTAAGTGAAATAAATTTTGCTATGGGGAATAGGATGAATTGCTTGTACCCTAATTTTTTGTATGGAAGGAGAGAACGGGGTGAAACACATAATTAGGAATGTTTTAATAAATTATTTTAAAGAAATCGACTCATTAGTACTCGAAGAAGAATTACATAATAATAGTTGGAATACAGATTTACACTATAAAATTAAGGTGAATGGAAAGCGATATTCCGCAAGGTTTATAAATAGCAAACGAACAATCAATCCAGCTTTTGGAACGTTATCAAATGAACAATTGAAAGAGCAAGTACGCTTTACATATTATTTACGTGAGCATGGAATTCCTTTTATGAAAATTAACAAGAATAGGTCAGGGGATTCATTTACAGTAGTCACTTGGAATGATGAACAGTACCGATTTGTATTGGCAAATTGGATTGAAGGAGAGCATCTTACACACGGCACAGAATCTATTGCAGAATCGTTTGGAAAGACGGCAAGAAAGATTCATGATAGTTCTAGTACATTTCAAAGCTCGATTTTTCAAAAGAAATCTCATTTGGATGGGTATGCCCAGTTTAAAAGTATGTTAGAAAGTAAGGCAAGCGCATGTAAAGACGTACGGGAGTATATAAATCTAGCTAAATATCATATAGAGTGCGCATATACGAGTGAATTAGAGTTTATCGTACAAACAGACTTAAATCCTTTGAATGTTTTATGGGACTCAAATCAACAGGTAAAAGGAATTGTAGATTTTGAATCAATTGGATATGTAGATCGCATTGAAGGACTAGCCTTTTTAATAAAATGGTATTCTCGAACAGAAGGAATACAGTCACATGAAGTGTGTTCAAGTGTTACTAGTTCATTTTTAGAAGGATATAAGGCTCATAATATTTTAACACCAAATGATTATGAGAGACTTTCTTCATTGTTATGGTTATCCGGTAGTTTGAATTGGAATTTTGTAAAGAAAACGCTAAGTGTATTAGATGATGCGAGGCGGTTAGAGGAGCATTTGAAAGTTTATAGAGTAAGGGGAGAGAGGTTGTCTTCATTATTAATTTGTAGATAACCTTTCTTCACCTTTGGGATTTATAAAACAAAACATATGAGGTGTTCTAAAAATGAAAATACAAATTGTATTGTTTGATGGTTTTGGAGAGCTTGTCTCCTTTGCACCTTTTGAAGTATTAAACAGAGCCATAGAAGAAGGAGCTCCGTTTACGGTTGAACTCGTATCAAGTGAACGAAAGCAAGAAGTTACTACTTCGTTTGGAGTTACAGTTAAAGTACATGATTTTTTACGGATGGATAATCGTCCAGATTTGTTAATTGTACCTGGTGGTGGCTGGAATCATAAAGCTGAACATGGGGCACGAAAACAAGCAGAGCTTGGTACTTTAACCAAAATGATTAGGGCGATGCACAATGAAGGAACGATTGTTGCTGGCGTTTGTACAGGAGGGATGCTACTAGCTGAATCCGGTATGTTGAATGATAAAAAGGCAACAATGCATCATTTGGCGCAGAGTGAAATTAATAAATATGGAGCAGAACTTCTTCCTTACAGAATTGTGGATCAGGGCGATACGATTACTGCAAGAGGGGTCACTTCAGGAGTTGATTTGGGACTTTGGATCACGGAAAGATTCGCAAATCCTAAAATTGCAGCTGCCGTTGAATATAGAATGGAATATGAGAGGCGAGGCGTTGTTTGGAAGTAATTTGACTTCTTTTTTATCCTATTTTAAATGGTAGTAAGACTCCCACCTCAAAATTCAGCGAATGGGAGGGAGGGCTGCCCGTAAAAGCCCAATGGATATGTACTAATAATCAGTGGGGATGACAAAACTCATACTGATTAAAGTTTCATTTTATAACTTTTTACTTTATTAATAGTAGATTTGTTAGAAAGGATAATCATTAATTGATATAATGAATGGATGTGAAGCAGGAAATAGATAGAAAGATACTGCTAGTAATTTATACTTAAAATGTTGGGAGATTGAACAGAGTTATGGGGACAGAAAAAGAAATTAGTTCCGCTAAATTAATATGGAAGATGACGCGCCCGCATACGTTAACGGCGACGTTTTCTCCTGTAATTTTAGGAACAGTGGCATCACTTTATGTTGCCAAAATTGATTGGCTGTTATTTATTGCGATGATGGCTGCATGTTTAGCATTGCAAATAGCAACGAACTTATTTAATGAGTACTATGATTTTAAACGTGGATTAGACACTGCTGAATCCGTTGGAATTGGTGGCGGAATTGTCCGTCATGGATTGAAGCCAAAAAATGTTTTAACAGTTGCGCTTTTATTGTATGTAGTAGCAGCATTAATTGGCATTTATATTTGTATGAATAGTAGCTGGTGGTTAGTCGTCATCGGTTTAATTGGAATGGCGGTTGGCTATTTATATACAGGTGGTCCATTACCTATTGCGTACACTCCGTTTGGAGAATTAGTTTCTGGGTTATTAATGGGGACATGCTTTGTACTAATTGCTTTCTTTATTCAAACGAATACTGTAACAGTTGAAAGTATATTGATTTCCATTCCAATTGGAATTTTAGTCGGTGCAATCAACATGTCCAATAACATCCGAGATATCGAAGAAGATATTAAAGGGGGAAGAAAGACATTGGTAATCCTCCTTGGGAGAGAGAAAGCTGTAGTAACACTAGCGGTAGCCTTTTTCGTTGCTTATTTATGGATCGCGGTGATTGTATTGATGGGTTATATAAGCCCTTGGGCATTAGTGATGTTCCTAGGTTTGAGAAAGCCAATCTCTGCAATTCAAAGTTTCCAAAAAGGGGCAAAGGATCCCGGGTATATGCGCATTGCAATGAAATCAACAGCGATGACAAATACGATTTTCGGCTTCTTATTATCAGCAGGATTATTAATTAGTTATCTGTTTTAGATAAAAAATCTTGTTAAGTAACTTAACCCCAATTTCTCAATTTTTATATAGAGAGAGATTGGGGTTTTTATTTTGACTTTGTTTCATGTTAAAAACAGTTTCATTCGAAATGCAAATACCAATAAATTGCAACTTCATCACTTGTCTTATCCAAACCTGTATAAACAAGAAAATCAAACCCACCAATTACAAATCCACATTTTTCATAAAATTTACATGCTGCGACATTATTATTTTGCGTTTCAAGCATGATACCTGGCATATTGCCTTCTTTTGTCCACTTCTTTGCTTGAGCAACTAATCTTTTACCAACCCCGAGTGTACGATATTTTTTATCCACCGTTATATCTTCTATGTAAGCATAGTTATTCCAATTCTTTTTCAATACTATGAATCCAATGATTTGGTTATGTAACAGTGCTATGTAAATTATTTGATGGGGCTTATTTATATATTCATTGTACGCCAGTTCTTCATTATCATTTTGTAAATAACTTTTTTCATAACTCGGAACGTCT
This sequence comes from Bacillus cereus group sp. N12, assembly GCF_016483575.1. Taxonomy (NCBI): domain Bacteria; kingdom Bacillati; phylum Bacillota; class Bacilli; order Caryophanales; family Bacillaceae; genus Bacillus; species Bacillus cereus group sp. N12. The sequence goes on along the minus strand of NZ_JAEHBO010000001.1, from coordinate 146,102 downwards.
TCTACTGTATATTCTATGCGTCTATTTACTTTTGAAAGAGAAAGAATTAACCGAGCATTCACTATAAAACTGTCATCAATCTCAGGCAAATTGTCTAAATCATTTGTTTCTAACTCTCTAATTAAAAGGCTCATTGGGATACCTCCAAATAATAGAATTTCTTCTGGTTTTTTATTTAATTCAAATCTATTTCAATTACAAAATTATAATAGAATTTCAATAGTAAGGCTATCATTACAAGCTCTTCCTGAAATTATTAAATTGTATAAAGAGCAAGGGTATGAATTTGGGATATACAGTGATGAGGGTCATTTTCGTTTAAACTTCCAGAATGATCAACGTCTATAGTATAAGCTTATTTCTTTTAAAAAGTGTTTTTATTACTAAATCAATACCTAAGACAAAAGTCGATTTACTATTTTATAAAGAAATCGGCTCTTTCTTTTATGTATTACGTTACAAGAGTTTTCTTATTTTCTCCGGAATTTCCTTTTTAGAAAGTTATGTATCAGAGCTTTTATAGTAAGATGATCTTGTTGGGAATGATTAAGGAAATCTATATTGTAATATAAAAAATCATTATGATATGAAAGGATACCTTACAATAATCCCAATAAATTCTTCTCAGTAATTGAAAATAAAATCAATCCAGATTATTATATTGTTATTGTAAATTTATTTTATTTAAGGAGGATACATAGATGAAAAACTCAAAAGGCTCTATTGAATCAGAGATAAGCAAAGCAATTACTCACTGGGAAAAGGACTACTTAGGACGCGGGTCTATATCCGTTAAGACAGATATATTACGGGATATGATTATCGTAAATTTACAAGGTATTTTAACGCCGGCTGAATATACTGTTTGCGAAACAAAAGAAGGTATGCTAACTATAAAGAAAAATCGTTCAGAGCTAGTTGAATCTGGAATTGAAGATCTTAAAGAGATTATACTGGAATTAACTGGAGAACAAGTGAGGAGTTTTCATACAGATATAAGCTCCCGTACAGGTGAACGAGTAATGATTTTTAAATTGTTTAATAATCTTGAGGGAAAATTTTAAAAATTAAAACCACCATAAGGTTAGTGGAAGATAAACTGAAAATGCAGTGAAATAATTAAGAAAAATACAAGTTGTGCACTTTATTTAACTTTATTGATATAGTAATAATTAGAGAAAAGAAAATTTGAAATTATTTAGATATAATGAATTCTGATTCGAATAACGTTCAAAAAAACTGATAAATAAATTGACAACCTGCTTAATATAGTTTATCTTATAATTGTTTTAAAAAATTAATAGATGCTTATTTTAACTGTTTGCTATAATTAAGGCTTTAGCATTTTTTTAATATGTAATATTGACTAAATGAAAAAGTTTCTTAATTGAAAGATAGCGCATAACATAAATTGATATATTGATTGCATAATCTAGGAGATCAGAGATATACTGTTATTTTTAATAGGAGTAATACATACATTACTATCCTCTATAAAATGGGAGCTCTTCAAAAAACTTTATTGAAGTTAGTTGAAGTGAAACCGACAATCTCCATAATTCAATGATGATATAAAATCATTGAATTATGGAAGTTGTCGGTTTTTTTTATGGAAAAAACGATGTACTAAAAAGAGTGAATAAAAATTGAAATTAAAAAAACTATCGTAATTAAAAGGAATTTTTATAGGTTATTTTCGTTTGGAAGGGAGTATTTTACATGTTAATTTCGCTAAGTTCATCAACACTGTTAACATTATTTTTTATCGCGCTTAGTGCTTCTTGGCTAAGTGGATTATTGTTTTTAAATGCAAGGATGCCTTTACGTTTTGTTCATATCCATATGGGTATCGCTGCTGTGCCTTCATTGGTTTCTTTGCTTGCACTTGTTAATAACAATGGAGATAGAGTTGTGGGGCCTTGGCGTCTAGATACTTTAGCTTGGTTAATGGCTTTCTTTGTTCTTACAATTGGTTTAATCATTCAGCGCTTTTCTGTACGTTACTTAATGGGGGATCGCTCATATCGAAAATACTTTGCACTTTTTACATTTACTACAGGTGTATCTTCTGTTGCATGGTTAAGTGATGATCTTCGCTTCATGATTATTTGTTGGGGCGCAACGCTTATAGGATTGGTTCTACTCATAGGGCTAAATAAAGGGTGGAAAGTAGTTAGTGAAGCAACAAAAATCTCTGGCTATTTATTTACAATAAGTTGGATTGCCTTACTATCAGCTATCATCTGGCTGTTTCAAATAACTGGACAGTGGCAGTTAACATCAGTTTTAGCGAATGAAAATGTAGTGCAACATGGAACATTGGAAAGAACAGCAATCAATTTATTAATTATATTGGCTGTGATGATTCCAGCAGCACAATGGCCTTTTCAAAGGTGGTTAATTGAGTCTGCTGTTGCTCCAACTCCTGTTTCTGCTATTATGCATGCGGGTTTAGTAAATGCTGGCGGTATCATGTTAACTAGATTTTCACCTCTTTTTCATGATGATATTGCACAAATCATTTTACTAATTTTCTCTAGTATTTCTGTCTTAATAGGTACAGGAATTAGTTTAGTCCAAGTTGATTATAAACGTCAGCTAGTAGGTTCAACTATTGCGCAAATGGGATTTATGCTTATTCAATGTGCATTAGGCGCCTATTTAGCGGCTGTTATTCATTTAATTTTACATGGTTTGTTTAAAGCTACACTGTTTTTACAAGCTGGTTCTTCAGTAGAACGTTTTGGGGTAGTGAAGCAGTCTAATGAAAAGATGTCCAATTTATGGATGATAGTCGGGCGTGTTTTAGGATTATTTATAGCAATTACTTTCTGGTTTATGGCTTCTGGAGAGGGGTATCAACTAGTTAGTGCGTTAATATTAGGGTGGTCACTATACTTTTCATGGAAACAGCTTGTTGTTTTTGGAGAGGGAAGAATGGGACGAATTGCTGGCTTAATTGTTTTGATTGGATTCTCGCTCATTTACTTTACTGTTCATAATTCTCTTTATAAATGGTTGCATACTGATATTTATCAAAGTGTTCAACCTTCAGCTCCAGCCGTTATCTTTGTTATATGTATTTTACTATTTAGTAGTGTTATTAGTACTTTCGTTACTCGTCATCAATCTTCTACTTTATTCGCTGTACTTTATCTTTGGTTAGTTCGAGTAGGTGAGGCGAGGCGAAAGTCAGTAGAAAGTCACCCAAGCTATCTGAAACATTATGTATCAAAGGGAGGTAATTCGTGATGAGCATACCGTCAATATTAAAGAAAGATACAAACATTGATATGCAAGAAAATACTATAAATGATTTAGTTGCATCTGCTAGCCATGTTATTGCGCCACTTTGGCCTATCTCTACATTTGCAGCTCATCACCCTTGGATGGGACTTGAAAAGCAATCATTTGAACAAGTCGCGAATTGGTTAAAAGAAGCTCGTAATGTGGATATTTATCCTAGTGCCTCCATGATTCATTCGGCAAAAGCGAAAGGTGAGATTGAGGAATCTTTTTTACAAATGAGTTTGTCTCGTTGGCTGGATTCACAATCTTTTCATATCCCGCGAGAGAAAGCAGAGCGATTTTGCCAAGCCGCTTTAAAGTTAGAAAAATTACCTTCTAGTCTATTATCATCGCCAGAAGTAAATAAATTGGCAGAAGAAATGAGTTATATAAATACAGCAAGTATGAAAGCCTCTGTTATGCAGCCAATAAGTTCGCTTATAGAGAATCTAAATAGTGAAAACCTATCTGATGTTCTTAATTATCATATCATTAAATGGTGTAAATTATATCTTGATGACTCCGGATCAAGTTGGACGATGCCAAATCGAGAGAAAGGTTTTTATCGTGCATGGCACCACCTTATTACATTTGATCCAGCGCTCAGTAAAAATGAGCGTAAAGTTGTAAAAGATTGGCCACAAGATGCCGAAGTAGCTTTAGCGAGAGCATTATCTGAACTAGGAATTTCTGAATCTAATATACAAGCTTACCTTGAAGGGCACTTACTTTCTTTGCCTGGGTGGGCAGGAATGATACGATGGCGCTCACAACAATCAATTCAGGAACAGGAACTTCTCATAGAATATTTAGCAGTTCGAATTTCTATGGAGCTGGCTATTGCAAAACCTTATTTACCTTTAAAAAATCAAAAGGTTGAGAAAAAAGTTTCGATCGTTCCACTTATAGCTTCTTGGATCTATTGGGGGAATATTTCAATAGAGGAATGGTTACAAATGCCTGCTGCTGAACAAAGTGAATTATTAGTATTCGCTTATCGTTTTGGTGAAAATATTCGCAGGAAACTTTGGCTCGAAGCTTGGGAACAGACGCATGCAGAGCAATTAAGAGAGAAGATTGCTTCTAAACAACGTGCAACTAATGATAAAAAGCGTGTATTAGCTCAATTAGCATTCTGTATTGATGTACGTTCAGAACCGTTTCGTCGCCACCTTGAAAAATTAGGTCCGTTTGAAACATTCGGAATAGCTGGTTTCTTTGGATTACCAATTGCAACTAGTGAACTAGGTAGTAATAACAACCATCCTTCTTTGCCAGTTATACTCAAACCGAAACATCAAATAAAAGAGCTTACAGAAGAAAATGAACTGAAATCTTATGAGCAACGTAAGGGGGTAGGCAGTTCGGTGCGTTATACATTTAAAACGATGAAACAGAACGTACTAACAAGTATGGCGCTACCTGAGTTAAGTGGTCCTTTACTTGGTCTACAGATGGTGACAAGAAGCTTTGTCCCAAGAGGAGTTGGTGGTTTCATTCGTAACCTTCGTAAAACTATGTTACAAAAACCTGATACAACATTCTCGCTTAATCATGTTCATGACACAAAAGGTGAGATACCTATCGGTTTTACGAAAGAAGAAAAAGTGAACTATGTGCGTCAAGCTTTAAAAATGGTGGGACTGACAGAAAAATTTGCTCCTTTAGTTGTAATGTGCGGACACAGTAGTCAAAGTACGAACAACCCTTATGCTGCAGCACTTGAGTGTGGTGCTTGTGGCGGAGCAGCAGGAGGATTCAATGCAAGAGTTTTTGCTACTTTATGCAATCTGTCAGAAGTGCGAGAGGCGTTGTTTGCTGAAGGTATTGAAATTCCTGAGGATACCATTTTTGCAGCAGCTGAACATAAAACAACAGTGGACGAATTGGAATGGATTTACGTCCCAGAACTTTCGGAAACTGCACAAGAAGCATTTGATTGTATCGAGTCGATTATGCCAAATGTGAGCCAACATGCAAATAGAGAGCGTTTAACGCAATTACCAAATTTTAAAACGAAAATAAAAAATGCGAGTAAAGAGGCACATCGATTTGCAGAAGATTGGAGTGAAATACGTCCAGAATGGGGATTAGCCCGTAATGCATCTTTTATTATCGGGCAACGAGAATTAACTCAGGATTGTGACTTAGAAGGTAGGGCTTTCCTCCATAATTATGATTGGAAACAGGATGAAAGTGGCGATATATTAGCTAACATTATTGCAGGACCAGGAACAGTAGCTCAGTGGATAAATCTACAATATTACGCTTCAACTGTAGTTCCACATTATTATGGTAGTGGAAACAAAACAACACAAACCGTAACGGCAGGTCTCGGTGTTATGCAGGGAAATGCAAGTGATTTGTTACCAGGCTTACCTTGGCAATCCGTTATGCAGTCAGATAGTGAGACGTATCATTCACCACTTCGTTTACTAATTGTAATTCAAGCGCCTATTAAATATATAGAACGTTTGCTAAATAATGATTTCACATTTCGAGAAAAAGTTCAAAATGGATGGGTTAGACTTGCAAGTGTTGATCCAGAAGGACAATGGACAAACTGGTAACAATCATGTAATGCAGAATCAACTATTGTTACTAGCTTAAAAGTTTCATAAGTACAATAATGAAGAAGGAGTGCTCCATATGAATTCAAAGAATAAAAAAGTTTTATTGTTAACAGACATTGAACACGGAATAGAGCCTATTATCCAACAAGTAACTAACAGTCAACAAGAAAACATGTTGACTATACACAGCTACGATTCTGTAATTGTACATCCTTATGGAGATATAATGAGATCTGTTATTATTGCTATTTATCAAGAAAACGTTGAAGAAATTTTTGTTGTCGGAATAGAGGATAAAGAAACTTCTTCAGTTAATCTACAAACTCAACATGATTTCATAAAAGATAATATAAAATTAGACTATCTCTTTAAAAATTGCATGCCTGAATTTTCAAGTGGTAGCCTGAATGCATGGCTAAGTGGACAAGAAAATGTTAGTGAAAATATTAAGAAGAGTATAGATATGATTCGTCAGCATCCGTTAGTACCTTCTGATATTAAAGTTCATGGTTTCATGATTGATAGAACAGGTGGAAAAGAAACGGTTGCAAAAGTTTCTGCTAATAAAGTAGTTGAATACATTTAATCTATTAGGGACAAATAAATTCTTAGGTAGAAATTACTGTTATATAATAAAATTTAATATGTTTTAAGAATTAGAAGGGATAGTTATGCAAAACAAAATTATTGTTATGTTTCAAAAAGATTTTCGCTTATATGATAACCCAGCTTTATTTGAAGCTGCTCAGTCTGGTGAGGTTGTTCCGGTATATGTACATGACGAAACTTTTTCAATGGGAAGTGCGTCAAAGTGGTGGTTACACCATGCAATAATAGATGTAAAGAAGCAACTTGAGACATTAGGCTCTACTTTAATAATTCGCAAAGGAAATACACAGGAAGAAATATTTTCTCTCATAGAACAGTTAGGTATAACGGCTGTATATTGGAATGTTTGTTATGATCCGGACAGATTACAATCTAATCAAAAAATGAAAATGATGTTAGAAGATAAAGGTATTATCTGTAAGGAATTTAATTCGCATTTATTATTAGAACCGTGGATTATTAAAAAGAAAGATAACACTGAATATAAGGTGTTTACGCCTTTTTACAATGCATTTCAAAAGCAGGTAATACATAAGCCTATTAGTAAAGTGCAGAGTATAAAGGGAGGAAACTCTTTACCAGCAAGCTTATCTGTTTCAGAATTACACTTGCTGTCGACTATACCGTGGACATCTCATATGGAATCAATATGGGAGCCTACAGAAGAAGGGGCATACAAAATATTTAAGGAATTTTTCTCTAGCAAATTAGCCTCTTATAGTGAAGGAAGAGATTTTCCAAATCAAAATGTCCATTCGATGTTGGCACCGTATCTTTCATTTGGTCAAATATCAGTGAGGTTGATGTATCATTACTTAATAAATAAAAGTACCGAAAGACAATGTAGTCTTTTTGAAAAACAAGTGAATAGCTTTATACGTCAATTAATTTGGCGAGAGTTTTCTTATTATTTACTATATCATTATCCATTTACAGTATATAAACCTCTTAATAAGAACTTTGAACATTTTCCGTGGAATAATGAAGAGGAGTTATTAAGAGTATGGCAGAAAGGTGAAACTGGTTATCCGTTTATTGATGCGGGAATGCGGGAACTATGGCAAACAGGTTTTATGCATAACCGAGCAAGAATGGCTGTAGCTTCTTTTCTTGTAAAGCATTTATTAATCCCATGGCAAGAAGGAGCAAAATGGTTTATGGATACACTATTAGATGCTGATATTGCAAATAATACAATGGGGTGGCAATGGGTTGCTGGAAGTGGAGCGGATGCATCACCATACTTTCGTATTTTTAACCCGATTACACAAGGAGAAAAGTTTGATAAAAATGGGGAGTATATAAGAAGATGGGTGCCAGAATTAAGAGATATACCGAATAAATATATACATAAGCCGTGGGAAGCACCTGAGCATATTTTACAAAAGGCCAATATACAGCTTGGTCATACATATCCTTTGCCAGTTGTTGATCATAAGGCAGCGCGGGAGAGAGCACTTTGTGCATATAAAAGTATGAAAGAGTTCGTATAAAATAGATTAAACAATATGTATTCAAAATTTAAATATTAGAATTTTATCCATTACAAGGACATACTAATCATATAAAGTTTCTATAATCTTCTAGTAAAAAGGAGAATGTTTATGAAAAAATCTAGTATTATAGTATTTTTACTAACATATGGTTTGTTTTATGTTTCTAGTATTTTATTTCCTATTGATCGTATGTGGTACGATGCGCTAGAAAAGCCGTCTTGGACGCCTTCTGGCATGACAATCGGAATGATTTGGGCTGTATTATATGGACTTATTGCATTATCCGTTGCAATTATTTACAACAAATATGGATGTAAGCCAAAAACATTTTGGTTTGTATTCCTTTTAAATTATATGTGCAATCAAGCGTTCAGCTACTTTCAATTCAGTCAAAAAAATTTGTTTTTAGCAACAATAGATTGTTTACTAGTCACTATTACTACGTTACTTCTCATAGCGGTTTCTTCCAATTTATCTAAAGTATCGACATGGTTGCTAATTCCATATTTTTTATGGGCTGCATTTGCTACATATTTATCTTGGACAATTTATAGTATAAATTAAAGACGTAAATAAAAACTTGAGCATAATAAAAATGCTCGAGTTTTTATGTTTATCTCGCATTAACGGGCAGTAAGACCTCCACCTCAAAATTCAGCGAAAGCAAAGAAGTTAGGTGGGGGTCGGGCTGCCCGTAAAAGCCCGATTGGTGAGGGCTGATTACAATTTCACTTTATTAATGATAATCTAAAGTATAGAATATACACATCTTAGGGAGGTCATATATGTGAAGAAATGGATAAAAATTGTTCTGTACTCTGTATTAAGTATTTTAATTATCGGAAGTATTACTTTTTTGACTTGGTCTCAGTTTACTTATAAACCAACGAAAGAGGCTTTGTCTCTAGTAGATAATAAAAAAGATGAAGAGAATATAGTTTTTGGAGAGAAAGATGCTAAAATAGGAGTTATTTTTTATCAAGGAGCTAAAGTAGAAGCTGAAGCTTATAGTTATTTAGGAGAAGCTCTTGCAAAAGATGGGCATTTTGTAGTAATGCCTAAGTTACCATTAAATTTAGCGATACTTGGAATCAATGCAGTAGACAGTGTAATGGAACAGTATCCTGAAGTTCAGAAATGGTATGTTGCAGGGCATTCAATGGGCGGAGCTATGATTTCTAAATATGCTTTTCAGCATGAAGAAAAGGTAGACGGAATCATTTTCTTAGGTTCTTATCCCGCAGATGATTTCTCTACCAAATCGATTCCAATGTTATCTATTTATGGAGAAGTAGATGCTTTAGCAACTGTAGAAAAAATAGAGAACAATAAAAAGTTAATGTCAAAGAATACAACTATGCACATGATAAAAGGGGGGAATCATGCTAATTTCGGCATGTATGGCGAGCGAAAAGGTGATAATGCTAGCTTAATTACGTCAAAAGCACAACAAGATGAAACAGTGAAAGTAATGGAAGAATGGTTGTTAAAACAATGATAGACGGGAGAGGTAATAAAGAGCCAACTCATACGAGTGGGCTCTTTTATTTAACTTCTATCTCCAATTTCCCTCTTATTTTCTCCGGAATATCCTTGTCAGAAATAGCCTCGTACGAGTAAACATACCTACCTTTCACATGAATTTTCAAGTAAGTTTTTCTTATAAAATCATTAGGAGTATTCGTTCCTACTGTATACTCTTCTTCATTGCCAGATTCATCAATGCCTTTTAACGAGTACATAGCTCTACCGTTCGTATGATAATCGGGAACACCATACCCTTTCGCAACGGCATATACATGTTTTTCTTCAGCAAGTGGATTAAATCGGTCCAAATCCCCGCGTAATATGAACGGTAGTAAGTATATAAGGAGGCCTATTCCTAATATGCAAAGTAAAAATTTCTTCATGATTGTTTCTCCTTTTGTTAATTTACTTATTTTTAAGTATAGGAAAAAATTCTTATGAATATAGAGGGAAATTCCTTAATATTTTCTTAATAAAGTTTGACCGTGTGAAAAAAGACTAACTTGAGCATTAAGCTTACGGAATGAATAACCAAATAACCTGTTTTCTTTATTTTTTGATGGTAGGTTATTTGGTTTTTTATTTTTCTTTTGATTTAATTACCGAAAAAAGTATCTTGTACTCCTTTTGTAACTTTTTCTATATAGAAATTTTCTATAAAATAAAGGGCTTGCCTTCCAAATAAATCGTTATTTGTAACACTTTTATCAAAGCAAAGTTCTCGTGACATCACTTTGATATTCAAAAACATTAATAACCTATTGTATGGAATTTTTCGAAAATTTAGGTTTAACATCTTTAAAATAGGTGTATTACATATTACATAACAACTAAATAAAAAAATAAAAATCTAAAGGAGGAAAAATACCATGCATAAGAATGAACGAAAACCGGTGGTTCATGAATATGAAAATGAACAGGAAGTAGTTATGAAAGTAAAAGAGCTAGAATTGCAAGGGATTCGCCAAGATGATATTTACGTCTTAACACATGAAAAACATCTAACAAAAAAGATTGCGGATGATACAAACACAAATACGATTGGAGTAAAAGAACAAGGATTGGGCACAAGTATTATTAACTTTTTCTCCCAAAAAGGGGACGAACTCCGAAATCAAATGGAGGAAATAGGGTTGTCGAAGGAGGAAGTTAACTTATATGAAGAAAAACTAGATCAAGGGAGAATTTTACTCCTAGTAACAGCTGAAACACCAACGGCGAGTGATAGGCAGCCGCAAAACTATCATTCTCTCTAATAGATTGCAACATCTGATAAATAGGTAAGGTAATTATTTTAGGTTGTAGCATTGAAAAAAATAAAAGTAGAGAAGGATGAGGAAAATGAAACATACGATATTTAAATATGCTGTGATTGGGATTACGACCGGAGTCATGGTCTCCCTATTAAAAAAAGAAAACCGGAAAGCTATACAAACAACAGGAAAAAGCGTAAAAGACAAACTACAAGAAGGAAACATAAAGGAAACATTAGAGAAGGTAACTGAGACAAGTAAACAATTCTCTGTAACTGCAGCTAATGTTGCAAAACAAACATTACCACAAATGCTTACAGCCACACCGGTTGTCATTTCTACAATTAAAGATTTAACAGAAAACGAAAATAACAAAAAGAAAAAAGATGAAAAGGATTACGAAATAAATGAAAATAGTAAGGACATAGATGGAGAAAAAACGAAAAATGAAAAGAAATATATGAAAGAAGGGAAAGAAGAGAGTGCTTAGATTTAATTCTAAAAAGAGAAAGTGAGGAAAAAAGTATGAGATCTCTGTATGCGATTGATGTAGGAATTGGTTTTACCAAGCGGGCATATCGACAGGATGTAGATTCTGAGGTGACGATTAAGAGTGAAGCTTCCACACTAGCCCCTGTACCTAATCATGCTGAAAGTGAAGATTTAACAAAGGTAAGTTTTATAGACTTAGACTTTGCATACTACATGGGAAATGAAGCACATCAATCTGACGCATCATTTCTTCCTCCATTTGACGAAGAAATAGAAAATTATTATGAAAGCGAACGGTTTAAACAACAAATATTTGGTTGCATTGCAAAGGATTATAAAGAAAATGTCGTGTTACCTTTAGTTGTTACTGGGCTTCCCGTTACTTGTTTTGGTAGTCAGCATGAGCAATTACAACGTGCACTAAAAAAAGAAACTTCCGTGCAAATTGATGGGAAATTTATTAATATTACGGTGGAAAATGCTTTGATTCTTCAGCAACCAGTCGCTTTACATGCCTATTTCTTAAAAGAGGGAATCATTCAGGAACGAGATCGTATCTTAATTATTGATGGTGGATTTCGTACATTAGAAATGACAGATATGAAACAGAATGTCATTTTAAATCATTATGAGACAGAACTAGGATGTAACAAGCCTTTGAAAAATATTAAGAATATCATGCAGAATCATGGGGGTGAAAGTAATCACTTGCATATTAACGACATGCCAAAAATATTAGAAAAAAGATATGAATGTCGAGAAGAAAATCCTCAGACAAAACAGGTTCATACTTTGATTCAAAAAGAGTTGGATGCACACTTCCAAGACGTCATGCGTGTATTACAAGAACAATTTAAGTTAGAACAGTACGATACTATTATTTGGACAGGAGGAATAGTAGATCTCCACAAAAAACGAATTGAAAAAATGCAAGGTGAAATTTCTTCTTTCCGTATGGTAGACGCTTCGAAAGAGGCTGCACTTCATGGATACTATATTATTGGAAGTCAAGTATTTGAGGACATCACCAATCAATCTGCATATGAATCTAAATTATAATAACGACCGAAATGGAGTTCGTTGAATGGACGTGCCAAATTATGTTGCTTCTTTTTCACATATAATAAATTCTTTATAAGAAAAGATAAAGTGAAACTTTAATCAGTGGGGGGGTTCTTCATCCCCCACTGATTATCAGCCCTCACCAATCGGACTTTTATGGGCAGCCCGACCCCCACCTAACTTCTTTGCTTTCGCTGAATTTTGAGGCGGGGGTCTTACTGCCCATTAAAGCGGGATAAAAAGTGCTTGTATAGAGGAAATGTTTAAAATTGAGAATAAAAATAGCTAATATATAGGGGGTCTTCCTTTTAAAAGAATAAGACCTCCTATGCCATTTATTTTGTAATTTAGATGATCTAAAAACTTTTCCTCCAAGACATGAATACCTACATACAAATTTCATATTACGGATATGATTCGATCAAACATAAAACTATTCAGAAAGGAAGAATAATATGGAATGCATAAAAATGCCGAAATGGAGTTGGTATCATGTGAAAACTAGTGAGCTTGAAAAACTTTCTTCTATAATCCCTCGTGATGTAACATCTTATTTCTCTCAATTTGTAAAGAAAATAAGTTCTCCTTGTGAAAATGGATTATATGTTTATACGTTATCACCAAGTCAAACTTGTGTATATGGTTCGTTTTTATATGATCAAGATAAAAAGGACGCCAAAATTCAAAACTTTCTTCATTATTTCGTAGCTCATGGAATACTGATAACGGTCCAAGAAAAAGAGGAAGAGGATTTTCAAAAATTAATACATAATTCCTCTTTTAGTGTAAAAAATTGTAATAGTTCCGCTGAAGGATTATGTGCTATCTTATCAATGTTTATATCTCACTACTTGAGAAAGGTTGACTATTTCGAAAACAATTTCAGAAATGTATTATGGGATTTTTATCATCATAATAACATAGCAGTTTTAGAAAGAATTTATCATATTCGTCATGAATTATTTATGAACACACATGTGTTTCGCTTAATACAAGAAGTGTTACAAGGCCTGAAAGAAGCTTGGTTAGAAAACCTAACAAACACCCTTTGTTATAAACAAACACACGTAAAATTAGAGCGTGGATTACAACTTGTTAAAGAGTACCAAGAAGAATTAGACACGATGATTCATTTACAAGAAGTTGTTTCTTCTCATCGTGGGAATGAAATTATGAAAGCTCTTACTGTATTAACTGCTGTAAGTACGCCTTTGACGGCCTTAGGAGCATTGTGGGGGATGAATTTTAAATATATGCCTGAACTAGAATGGAAATATAGCTATTTAATCGCTCTCTTATTTATTATTTTCACAACAGTGGGTATGTATTTGTATATGCGATTGAAAGGATGGACAGGTGATTTATTACGAGTAAAGAAAAAGAAATCTTTTTTTAAATCCAATTAATCCTTTTTATAAAAAATATGATAGATATTAACCTAGATATATGGTTAGGAATATTTATTAATTGAGGTAGTATCATATCCCCATCAAGTTAAAGTTTTGATGTTCACGCAATGATAAAAATGGTGAATATTTATATGAAAGATTAGAGCTCTTCTTCTTGTAGGAGGGCTCTAATCTTTGTTTAAAAACTATATCATACACATAGGCAGAATCATTATCTGAAATTTGTCCCGATTCAATTTAGAATACGACAAAAGAGAACTTGCGTTAGAAAACAAGCTCTCTTTAAAAGAAATAACGTAATTGAGATACTTATATAGTAACAATTGTTTTCTTCTAATTCCATATGTCTTATGTTGAGAAATAAATTATAAGTGGCTTGATAAAGCTAAAATGAATGATTGACATAATATTTTGACGATAATATAATGAATCTCGAATTCAAGATAACTTGTAAAGGATTGGTAATTACGAGGGTGATTAACGATGAGAGCCTATCTTTAAAGTTATTTGTTATATTATCAAGGGAATTACAGTCAATCACTAAACGTATTGAAAAGGATATAAAAATTTATGGACTTAATCCAACAGAATTTGCAGTGCTTAAGCTATTATACAGTAAAGGCGATCAGCCTATACAAAAACTTGAAGACAAAACATTACTTGCAAGTAGTAGTATCACGTATGTAGTGAATAGGTTGGAAAAGAAGAGGTGAAAACCATGTCCTAAAGACTGCCGTGTCATGTATGCGTCAATTACTTCAGAAGGTATTGAATCGATGATATTATTTTTCCTCAGCATAAAGAGGAGATTCGGCAAATATTTGGTAGTTTGGACTATATTGAGAAAAAAATGATAATGAAACGGTTGAAAAAGTTAGGATATTACGCACAGAAATTGTAAGTTTGTAGAGGCTATTTCTGTTTAGTAATATCCTAATTACATATAAATTAAATAAATAGGAGGAAAAATTAATAAGTGGTAGTAAATGTATTATAATACAAAATCAATAAATCATATTATTTAAATCAGTACAGTAGGGAATAAAGTTGTTATATTAACGTATACATATCGTCCTTTTCATTATAAATCTTTCATAAAGCGGAGAGTGGGTATCAAGAATGGAATTACGTCATTTAGAGTATTTTATTCAAGTTTGTAATAATAATAGTTTTACTAAAGCTGCGGAAGTTCTAGGTATTTCACAGCCGACTTTAAGCCAACAAATCCGTGTGTTAGAAGGTGAACTTGATACACCCTTGTTTCATCGAGTTGGAAGAGGTATCAAAATGACAGAAGCGGGTAAGTTGCTATTTGATAAAGGAAAATTTATCATGCAACAATTTGATGACGTTTATAATGAAATTTTTGAATTAAAGGGGGTAAAAAGAGGGGTAATTACTATAGGAGGTTTATTAGAGGATCTCACTTATTTAACACCTTATATTATGAAGTTTCAACAACATTATCCTAACATCGTAGTAAAAATTATAGAATCTGAAGTTGCTGTAAATCAAATCGTTGATAAAAATATTGATATAGGCATCACGCGTAGTGCTCAAATTCCAGACACATTAACAAGCACCCTTTTGTATAGCGAAGAGCTTGTCCTTGCCATTCCAAAAAATCATCCTTTGAATGAAACATCATTTGTTTCTTTTCGAGAATTAGTAGGACTGAGTAGAATAATGGTTTCATGTAGTTGTCGTGAATCTATTAAAATATATTGTGAGAGTTTAGGGTTATCTTTATCCGAAGCAAATATAGAAACAAAATCTTCTATTTCTCTATTGAGTCTTGTATACAATGGACATGGGGTTGCCATAATACCTCTTTCACTGGTTAACTTCGTTAATAATGATACTTTGAGCATAGTTCGTATTATTGAACCAACACCAAGTCAAGATATTAATCTTATTCACTTTGATGATAAATTTTTAAGTTTTGCAGCACGTATCTTTATGCAGAAGTTAAATGAACCTAAAAAAGTATTAGTATAATAGAAATAATAATGATTATAGTGTGGGAATTAAAAATGATACATAATTCTTAGGATAAGACCTAAATTACAGTTAAAGGGCAAGTAGATTTATATGTGTGGTGTAGTCGCTTCAAAAGGGAATACCATGGAATTTTACTTAAGGGGAGAAGGCTGTTAAAAACAAGTCAAGTTAATCAATTAACTCTTCGGTCTTATCGCATAGTAATAGATTCCATTAGGGATATACTGCTATTTCTTTTTACATATTCTTATTGCATAAAGAAAACCACCGGGCATTATACCGGTGGTTTTGACTTAGAAAGCAAAGCAAGTACAACCAATACCCCATTTAGTTCCATCTTTTCCTATTATGGTATGAGTGTGTTGATGGAGAGGGTTACTGCAACTATGTAACTTGTGATCATGGGCATCGTGAGAAAGTATAGTGTGGGCTAGGTTAGCACCACCATAACCATAAACTCCCGTCGGTGACCAATTAGGTGATGCTGGCGGCAATTCAGGTGATAGCCTTTTAAATTCATCATTTCCATAAACAACCTGCCCACCCATAATAGTGAGTAATGATTCAAGGTTCTTGATTTCTTCTTCTGGCACAGTAAAGTAGTCAGCAGACAATACAGCAATATCAGCAAATTGACCTACTGCAAGGATTCCCTTTTTACCTTCATCACCAGAGAACCACGCACTTCCTTTTGAATATAATTCCAGGGCTACTTTTCTATCAAGTTTATTTTTTTCGTCGTATATCGAAAGACCACCAATGGTTTTTCCGGCAACCATCCAGTAAAGAGCGACCCAAGGGTTATAGCTGGAAACCCTAGTTGCATCACTACCTGCGCCAACAGGTATACCTAGGTCTAACATACGATAAATCGGAGGAGTACGCTTTGCAGCTTCCTTTCCGTATAAATTAACAAAGTATTCACCTTGAAAAGCCATGCGGTCTTGGATAGCAATACCGCCATTTAAAGCCTTAACACGTTCCATACTACGATCTGAGATTGTTTCTGCATGGTCAAACCACCATCGTAGACCATTAAAAGGAATTTCTTTGTTGACTTCCTCAAATACATTTAAGAATCGTGTGATTGACTCGTCATAAGTTGCATGTAAACGGAATGGCCAACGGTTTTCTACCAATAGAGAAATTACTTTCTTTAAGTCAGCTTCCATCATCGTAGCTAGTTCGGGCTGTGGCATTTGAAATTTTTCAAAATCGGCTGCCGAGAATACTAACATTTCTCCGGCACCATTCATTTTATACTTATCATTTCCTTGACCTGGAGAAACAATTTTTGCCCATGAAGCAAAGTCTTCATATTCATGATTTGGATTTTGTGTAAATAGATTATAAGCAATACGCAAAGTTAATTGTTCCTTCTCAGCTAAATGTTCAACAACTTTGTAGTCATCAGGATAATTTTGGAAACCGCCACCTGCGTCAATGGCACTTGTAATACCTAATCTATTTAATTCGCGCATAAAATGGCGAGTTGAATTAATCTGGTCGTCAAAATTAAGTATTGGAGCTTTACCCAAACTTGAATAAAGAATAGAAGCGTTAGGATTTGCAATTAAAAGGCCCGTTGGATTACCTCGTTTATCCCGTTCAATTAAACAACCTGGAGGGTCTGGGGTATCTTTTGTGTATCCCAGTGCACGCAGCCCTGCACGATTTACAAGTGCTCTATCGTAAAGATGTAGCACAAAGACAGGTGTGTCTTCAGAAACAGCATTAATCTCTTCCAAAGTTGGCATCCGTCTCTCTTTAAATTGAAATTCAGACCAACCTCCAACTACTCTTACCCACTGAGGAGCAGGTGTACGCCTTGCCTGTTCTTTGAGCATTTCGAGAGCAATGGCAATTGAAGGCACACCTTCCCATCGTAATTCCATATTATAATGAAGACCGCCACGAATAACGTGTATATGAGAGTCATTCAGACCTGGAATAGCTCTTTTTCTTTTAAGGTCTATTTTTTTTGTTTTTTCTGTGGCGCTATCAAGAAGCTCATCTCCACCTATTGCAGTTATTAAACCATCAGTTATGGCGATAGCAGATACCTCAGGTTGAGAGGGATCAAGGGTAGTAATTTTTCCGTTATATAAGATCATATCAGGTAAATTCATATTCACACCTCGTCTACTTCCTATTATTTTGTAACCATGGATGAAATAATTTACCGAAAATCGGCATAACTACCCATGATAGCAAGGACACTATACATACAGAAACAAAAAAAGCGGACATAATAGGATTCATATGTTTTATGATAGGTCCTATCAATTTAGGAACTAACATGCTAAGAGGCCATACACCCAGAAGGGTAACGATAGACATTTTCCATTTTTGAGGTGGGACTGGCGTTTTCGGAGTAACAAACCAATAAGCCAAACTGCTTTCAGTTTTATAACTTGGATTAGTAACTTGAAATTGTTCGGCCGTTTTTAACAAATCTCGGCGAACATCTGATTCTTGCCAAGCACGTAGATGCTCATACGTATCAAAGCGAAAAATAACAGTATACTCTCTGAATTCGTTATTTGGGACTATTAGATTTACACCTAAATGTCCTGGGAATTTAGTAGCGGCAGCTTCAATTTCGTGTCTCCATGTTTCAAACTGTTTTTCTTTACCCTGTTGAATTTCCCATGTAACAATCGTTGTTACTGGATCGGCAGCATCCATCGCGTTCCCTGTATAAGTCTCTTCGACAGCTACTCCTTCTTGTTTCATATTTTCCTGCTTGGAAGCGCACCATGCACCATAGTATATGCGTATTCTACACCTTGACCATAAGCACCAGTGTGTTCCTTTACAATCTCCATTACAGCATCATAAGTATCTTTGTGTGCCCAGTCACGTTGGTATTCAAGTAAAACTTGAATTGCTGTCACTGGAATTGCACCAGCTTGTTCTACACGGCGCATAGCAGCGTTATGTGCTGTCAAACTAGTACCACCTGAAGCATCATCAACTGCATACACCTCATAGCCAGCTTTCATTGCTTCAAGCACAGGGAATGCAAGGCAAACTTCAGTCCAAAGTGCTGCAAATATTAATTTCTTTCTACCTGTTGCTTTAACTGCTTCAACAAATTTTGGATCTTCCCAAGAGTTCATTGAACTGCGTTCTATAATTTCATGGTTTGGGAATATGTCAAGAATTTGTGGCCAAAAATAACCAGAAAAGCTACGTGTCTCAACTGTAGTAAGAATAGTAGGTACGTTAAAAGTTTTTGCTGATTTAGCAAGCAACATAACGTTATTAATCAATGTTTGTCTATCAATACTTGCAACTCCAAAAGTCATTTGAGGCTGAAAATCAATTAAAATTAAGGCACTGTTCTCTGGATTTAACAATTCTAAATTACTCATAATAAAACGCTCCTTTTTTTAATTGTTGAAAATAATATATTTTCAACAATTAAAACTGTAATCGTAAAAAAAAATTTTGCTATACCTTTTAATTTAAAAGAGAGTGCTGATTTAATCAGCACTAAATGTATACTATCCATTTTTTTGAAAGTGATTTAAAGTCATTTCTTTGAAATACATTTATGCATTTTGTTTACTAAGATCTCGCTGCGCGCCCATATAGCTTCCAATTATATTTTGATAGCCTGGAAGATTACTAGCAAGCAAATTACCAAAACCTTCGACATCGTTGCGCCAATCGCGTTGTAATTCGCAAGCTACGCTAAACCAGTTCATAAGTTGCACGCCACTATGTGCCATGCGAGTATTTGCAGCATCTGCAACTTGTTTACTGAAAGTTCCCGAAGCATCAGTAACAGCAAATACTTCATATCCAGCTTTTATAGCGGAAAGTGCTGGGAAAGTAACACAAACGTCCGTAACTACGCCCGCGATGATAAGTTGCTTCTTTCCAGTTTCTTCGATTGCTTTTACAAAATCATCATTATCCCATGCGTTAATTTGTCCAGGGCGAGCTATTTTTTGTGCGTGAGGAAAGAGATCAACCAATTCTTGCATTAAAGGTCCGTTAGGTCCGTTTTCAAAACTTGTTGTTAAAATAACTGGTAAATCAAAAAACTTAGCAGTGTGAGCAAGAGCTAAAACATTGTTCTTAAATTCATCAACACCATAGTCACGTACTAGTCCGGACATAAGACCAGTTTGATGATCTACTAAAAGCACGACAGCATCATCTTTGTTAATACGAGAATAGAGATCAGTCATTATGTATTCCTCCTAAAAATTAAGTAATCGAAGAAAAGTTAAATAGTCGAATACTATCATAAGTTTCTTCGTTTGTTACGATTCGTTTATAACTAAGCTGACCAATAATATTAGTTATAGCAGCATTCATAGAACATGAAGTGCTATACAAATTTATAGTATTTGAAAACTGATTCGTTAATCAATTCTAAATTATCTATAATTCGTATAGGTCGTAACTATAGTTGTTTTCACTATAAAATAGATTGATTTTACCTATACATTCTATAGATAGAACGATATTGATAGTCACCTATTTTTGTTATTACAATTGAATATGAGTAATGTTCAGTAAGTATTTTATGATGAAAAAGATATTAGAGGGGGGATTGTTCCAAAAGGAGAAAATGAATGCATTGGAA
Source organism: Bacillus cereus group sp. N12 (assembly GCF_016483575.1). Classification (NCBI taxonomy): domain Bacteria; kingdom Bacillati; phylum Bacillota; class Bacilli; order Caryophanales; family Bacillaceae; genus Bacillus; species Bacillus cereus group sp. N12. The sequence goes on along the minus strand of NZ_JAEHBO010000001.1, from coordinate 125,789 downwards.
CAATAGAGTTTCATACTTAGAGTTCACAACATAAACGTGCATGAATAAGTTATGAGATTCATCCGGATTATTGAAGAAAAGGATACATATTAGAATATTTTTTGGAGGTAGAAGCATGGCTAAAATTACTGTAGGAACCGAAAACCAAGCACCAATTGAGATATATTATGAGGATCATGGCACAGGAAAACCAGTTGTACTAATTCATGGTTGGCCGTTAAGCGGTCGATCTTGGGAATATCAAGTTCCCGCTCTTGTTGAGGATGGATACAGAGTTATAACATATGATCGTCGAGGTTTTGGAAAATCATCTCAGCCGTGGGAAGGGTATGAATATGATACCTTTACTTCTGATTTACATCAACTATTAGAACAGTTAGAGCTTCAAAATGTCACACTTGTTGGTTTTTCTATGGGTGGAGGCGAGGTAGCCCGGTATATTAGTACGTATGGAACAGATCGTATTGAAAAGGCTGTTTTTGCTGGAGCAGTTCCTCCATATTTATACAAATCAGAGGATCATCCTGAAGGGGCATTAGATGATGAAACAATTGAAGCATTCAAAAGTGGTGTGATAAATGACCGCCTTGCATTTCTTGATGAATTTACTAAGGGATTTTTCGCGGCTGGTAATCGAACAGATTTAGTTAGTGAACCATTCCGTTTATATAATTGGGATATTGCAGCCGGTGCATCACCTAAAGGAACGCTTGATTGTATTACCGCCTTTAGTAAGACAGATTTTAGAAAAGACCTGGAGAAGTTTAATATACCTACTCTTATTATTCACGGTGACTCTGATGCAACTGTACCTTTTGAATTAAGTGGAAAACGTACATATGATGCCATTCCTGGTAGTAAACTCGCTTTAATACAGGGCGGTCCACATGGGCTAAATGCAACTCATGCTAAAGAATTTAATGAAGCACTCCTATTATTTTTAAATGACTGATTACAACTATATAATTGTTAATTGATAAATTATAAACAAGTAAAAATAAATCTAAAAAAAGATGCTCTTGGATAAATCCAGGAGCATCTTTTTTAAATGCGGAGTAGTGCACCACCGTAATCAATTCAAAGAATAGAAATCTTCTATAACGAAATTCCTATTCATTTTTTAATGGTGATATTGAGATGTTAGGTTGATAAATCTCCATTAATTTTGGATTGAATATTCTTCTTAACAGCTAAAATGTATTGATTAGAGTTTTTTAGATTTCTTAGAAGTATTGTTATATTACTATCAAGATAATATTTTGAATAATCCTCAAAACAAAGAAATGTACATTTTTTTGAGGAAGAAATATCTTGTCAGAAAACAATAAAATCTTATTAATTTTTATAATTGGTAGAATTTTTGTGGAAATAATCCTCTTAATATATTAAAATAACATCGTATTATGTCAGATTTTAATTAGGGGAGAGAAATTTTATGTTGAAAAAAATCATTCCAGTTGCTTTAGCATTAAGTACAGTTACTTTTACTAGTGTATTTGCTACGCCTTCAGCCCAAGCAAGTACAGAACAAAACCGCTACATAGATGTGCAAATGCTCGGTATTAACGATTTTCATGGGCAACTAGACACTGTAAAAAAAATTAACAATAAAGATGCAGGGGGAATCGAGTACTTAGGGGCTTATTTACGTGATCGTGAAAAACAAAATCCGAATACATTAAAGGTACATGCTGGCGATGCTGTTGGAGCAAGTACTCCTGTTTCAGCATTATTACAAGACGAACCTACAATTGAATTTCTAAATGATTTGAAATTCGATGTTGGAACGATAGGAAATCATGAATTTGATGAAGGTGTTGAAGAAATGAACCGCCTTATTTATGGTGGATACCATGAGAAAACAGGAAATTTTAAAGGAGCAAAATTCCCATATGTTGCTGCAAATTTCTATAATAAATCCACCGGTCGTTTATTTTTACCACCATTCACTATAAAAAAGGTACAAGGAGTTCCTGTTGGATTTATCGGAGTCGTAACAACGGATGTTCCTAATCTTGTTATGCCTACTATGCTAAAGAATGTAGAAATTACAGATGAAGTTGAAGCTATTAACAAATCCGTAAAGCAATTAAAAAAACTAGGCGTTAAATCTATCGTTGTTCTTGCACATAACGGAGGTACAACAGATGGGAACGGCGTAACAAATGGTGATATCGTCCGATTAGCAAATGAGACTGATCCAGAAGTCGATGTTATTTTTGGTGGGCACAGCCACACCTATGTAAATGGAACTGTCAATAATAAACTTGTCGTACAAGCAAATTCTTATGGTATGGCTTTTGCTGATGTTGATGTAAAGATTGATCGTAAGACACAAGATATTGTTGAGAAAAAAGCAGAAATTGTTACAACTTATCATGAAGGCATAGAGCCTGATAAAAACATCAAGAAGAAGATGGAGAAATATCAAGCAAAAATCGCACCTCTTGTTAATGAAGTTGTAGGTAAGTCTATTGCTCCACTAGATCGCAAACTCAATACGGCTGGTGAATCTACTCTTGGAAATTTAGTTGCTGATGCCCAGCGTACAACAATGCAATCCCAAATTGCACTTATGAATCCTGGTGGTATTCGTAATGACTTAGATGCTGGTGATATTACATGGGGAGAGATATATGGTATTCAACCATTCGGAAATCAATTAATAAAGGTAAATTTAACAGGTCAAGACATTCGTGATATTTTAAATCAACAATGGCAAAAAGACATAACAAGAATGCTTCAAATTTCAGGGATCCAATACACTTGGGATGCGAATAAGCCTAATGGAGAAAAAGTAACAAGTATTCGCTTAACAAATGGAGAAGAAATCATTCCTTCTAAAACTTACAGCGTCGTTGCGAACGCATTTCTAGCTTCAGGTGGAGATGGATTTGTATCCTTTAAAAACGGTAAAGATGCTGAAACAGGACCAACCGATTTTGAAGCACTAGTAGATTATATAAAAAAATCAAAAGAACCAATTCAGTCTATTATTGATGGAAGAATTCAAAAAATAAATTAGTTTTTTATTAATCTCAAAAACAACTAGATTACCTGTGCGCTATACTTTTTAGTGTGCAGGTAATCTAGTTTTTTGATTTGAAATAGTCTAACTGTGGCCAATGGGTATACCGTCTAGATGCAGAGTGCCGAAAAAAAATGAAATAAACAAAAGTCGATATCCTGGACGTACAGGGAGTCTTTTTTTGAAAAAACGGGACATAGCGAACATCAAACGGCTTAACGATGGATGTTAAAAGTATAAATAATGAACTAGAGTTATCATTTGCTAAGACGAAGGAAGGGGAAATGGCTGAAAGAAAATGCGCATCGTGCAGGATTTATTATTCGCTATGTAGGGGATGATGCTGAAAAAATATACAAGGAAAAACTAACTTTAGGGGAATATATGAGATAAGAAGGCTAAAGTGAATTGGAAATCTGTATTTTTTGTTTGGAGAATAGTATTTTATAAAATAGTAGGGTACTTTATTTTAATAGATTGAACAATTGCCTATCTAAAAATTTGATAGGCAGTTGTTTTCTTTTGAGTAAAAAGTGAAATGATTTTATTATGTTCACACATATGAAAAGTGTAATGTATAAATATATCCTAAACACCAATTATTGCCCCTCATTATTGGCGATAGGATAGCTACTTAAGGACAAAAAAGAATTGGCTAACTTTTGTGCAAAATGTAATGGAGGCTCTACAGATTGGATATGAATATACATAATTAAGGGATTCATGTAAAGCCAGTGATTATGTAAAGCACTTACAATAATTCCTTGTTGTACAATTGATTTCATAAATGCAGGAGTCTCTTCTTGTAGAATAGCGATTTCGCCTAAATTTAATGCATTACCATTTTGATCCAACGATTCAAAACTTACTCCGACGGGTACTACATAGGTACTCGGTTTTCCTTGAACAAGCACCCTAAAATCGCGGTGAAAAGACACCGAACAACCACCTTGACTTATTTTACTTTTCCCTTTAAGTATTGTAGCAAATTGTTCACAAATGAAATTAAAATTTTGCATAAATTCAATCCCTTTCTCGTACAAAATTATGTAATTAGAGATTTGATTGATGAAATACAGATAAACAATCTTTCTTCAACATTCAAAAAACAGGATGTAATTTTAATTTATTTAATGTTTATTTTAAAAGAAATGCACGTTATATTATTTAAATATTTAGAATTCAATCGAAAATGATTAGTATATTCGAGTTATTAAATTTATGATTCATGATAGTCCGTTCGAGATATTGTTATAAAAAATCTATAAAGTATGTAATTATACGCTTTTAGTCTATGTAGGTTAGATAAATATGTGTCTAAATTTGAATGATAAAACTAGAAAAACAACGGTGAGAAAATAACCAATAATATTTTATTTTCTATAAAAAGTACTGCTAAATAGTATTTTTTTCGAAATAAGTCTTTCTTATATAAGTATATTGCTACTATGAACATATCTATTTAAAAACAAGACTTTTTTGAATACAAAAGAATGGGTTCTAAAATACCTTGCTTATTCACGAAGAATTCAGTTGTTTCTCCTTGTATCTATTTATATTTTTAAGTATAGAAAAAACCTCTTATGAATATAGAAGGGAATTCCTTATGTTTTTCTTAAACAAATTATTAAATTACGGTTATTTTAACCAAAATTTTCATAGAAATACCTTTTAAAAGAACGTTAGTTCGCATATAATAAGAACAAGTGTTCCTTGTTAGGGGTGATAACCTTGTATGATTATTCTCTTTTACCGAATCGTATTATTCTTTGTGTAGACCTTCGTAGCTTCTATGCAAGTGTGTCATGTATTAAAAAAGGACTGGATCCACGTTATACAAAATTGGCTGTCGTAGGAGATGTAAATCGGAGTGGATCAATCGTATTAGCAGCAACACCGCCATTAAAAGCGTTAGGGATTAAGAAAATGGCAAGGTTGTACGAAATACCGAAGCGGCCAGATATTATTATTGTAAATCCGATTATGCATACGTATATGAAATGTTCAACTTTCATAACTAGTTTGGCTTTGCAGTATGTTGCGCCGGAAGATTTTCATCAATATAGTATCGATGAGTTTTTCATGGATATGACTGCAAGTATTCATTTGTTTGCGAGTAATCCGTGCGAATTCGCATTAAAGCTCAAGCGAGAAATATATGAACGTACACGGATTGAAAGTACGATTGGTATAGGGCCTAATTTATTATTGAGTAAAGTAGCGATGGATATTGAAGCGAAAAAGAGTAAAGATGGAATAGCGCACTGGACGTATGACGATATACCCGAGAAGTTATGGAGTATTAGACCACTCAGTAAATTTTGGGGTATATCGTACAAAACTGAAATGAAATTGAATCGAAAAGGTATACATACAATTGGAGAATTAGCTCAGTATCCTTTGAAATATTTAAAGCAATCTTTCGGTGTAATAGGGGAAGAATTACATTTACATAGTAACGGGATTGATTTTAGCAGAATAGCAGAGAAATACGTTCCAGCGACAACATCTATAGCGAAAAGCCAAATATTATTACGGGATTATTCGATAGGAGAGTTCGTAGTTATTTTATTAGAGCATATAGAAGAAGTTTGTTATAGGTTGAGAAGAGAAAAGAAATATGCACAAACAATTCATTTTTCAATTGGGTATAGCAAGGAATATGGAGGGGGAATAAAAAAGGCACATACGTTAAATCGGGCAACAAATGTAACGATGGATATGTACAATGTTTGTACATATTTTTTATATGAGCGCTATACAGGAGAACCGATTAGATCGTTAAGTGTCTCATTAACAAACCTTATTAATGAAGGTGAAGAGCAAATTTCGCTTTTCGATAACATTGTACAAAGGGAAAAAGAAATCCGATTAACGAAAGTTATGGATGAAATTCGAACACGGTTTGGTAAGAACAGTATTTTACGTGGGATTTCCTACACAAGCGTCGCAACAGCAAGATATAGAAACACATTATTAGGAGGACATAAATCGTGAAGAATGCTAATATGCCAAAAGGAAGAGGGATGGTAAAGTGGCAACCGTTCTCTAGTATGCCAGAGCAATTCGCAGTTATTAAAGAAATGATACATGCGAAAACGAAAGTCACGCGTCCGATCTTAACAGAGGATGCAAAAGAAGTGCTTGAAAATAAGTTGTTATGTTCCTATTTAGGTGAGGAAGAGATTTTACTTACATATTATAAAGGTGGCTACTTATATAAAAATTACATAACAGTAGTTGATATTAATCCATTAAGAGAGGTGATTGTGTGTACTGATGCTTTTAGTACTAAGCGTACTTTTAAGTTTGTTGATGTAATTGAGATTAATTAAAGTATGTTTCTATGCAGTAGGATTATTTTTTAGCCTACTGCATAGAAAGGTCAGTTACAGTACTACACTTATACTAAAATATCTTATCCTTAACTTCCTACTGCTTTTATCCCGTAAACGCCCGATTGGTGAAGGCTAATAATCAGTGGGGGATGAACAAAACCCCACTGATTAAAGTTTCACTTTATTACCGTTAAGGATGATACGATAATGTGGAAAAATGATGAACTCTCTAAACGATAGAATTAGTACTACCAGAAGTTAAAGGGTTTCTTGAAATTACGAATACGAGCTGTTAGGTAGTACTATATTTATTTAGAAAAAGCCGTTTTAAATAATAGTAGACATAATCAAGGCAATACTTAATAACTAAAGAAAATAAGTAATTTAAACTTCAATTATGATAGGAAGGATCATTGGCTTTCTTTTTGTATGTGAGTATATAAAATGGCCAAGTGTTTCTCTTATTTCTCTTTTTAGAACATTCCATTGGTAAATATGTGCTTTTTGTAATGTGTTGATAGTTTCCACAACTAATTGATTAATTTTCTTTAAGAAATCTTCTGAATCGCGAACATATACAAACCCACGAGAAATTGTGTCTGGGCCAGAAATTATTTTTTCTTCCGTTTTACTTAAGGTGATAACTATTACAAGCATGCCATCTTCAGAAAGTTGTTTACGATCGCGCAATAAGGCGTTCCCAACATCTCCAATACCTAATCCATCTACATATATATTACCGGCAGGTATACGCCTAGTTTGCATGGCGGTTTGATTTTTAATATCAACAACATCTCCATTGCCGATAACATAAATATTATCTTTCTTGACACCAACGGATTCGGCCAATTGACGGTGATGATGTAGCATTCTAAATTCACCGTGTATGGGAATGAAGTATTTAGGCTTCATTAAAGTAAGCATCAATTTTAATTCCTCTTGATATGCATGTCCAGAAACGTGCATTCCTGTTGAACTTCCAGATCCATAAATAACATTTGCTCCTAATAGAAATAAGTTATCTATAATACGTGAAACATTACGCTCATTTCCTGGTATGGGGGATGCAGACAAAATGACTGTGTCACCTGGTAAAATATCAACTTGTCGATAGTTGCCACTAGACAATCGAGACAGGGCAGCCATAGGTTCACCTTGACTACCAGTGCAAAGTATAGCGACTTTTTCGGGTTCCATTTGATTAATCTCATTCGCTTCGATTAACATTCCTTCAGGTATATTCAAATAGCCTTGTTCTAAGGCGACAGAAACTACGTTCACCATACTTCTTCCGAGGAGGGCAAGCTTTCTATTTGTTTTTAAAGCGGCATCTACTATTTGCTGGACACGATTCACATTAGAAGCAAAGGTAGATATAATAACTTTTCTGTGAGCCTTTACAAAGGTTTCTTCAATTTTTTCGCCTACTAACCGTTCTGATGGAGTAAATCCAGAACGTTCGGCATTCGTACTTTCTGAGAGGAGAGCTAAAACCCCGTTACTTCCGATATTAGCCATTTTGTGAATGTCTGGATATTGATTGTTTATGGGAGTCAAATCAAATTTAAAATCACCTGTATGGACTACTGTACCTTCTGGTGTATGAAAAGCAATCCCGAGGCAATCGGGAATACTATGATTTGTTTTGAAAAAAGATAGGTTTATCTGTCCAAACTCAATTAAAGACTCAGAGTCAATAACAATTAACTGTGTCGAATCTTGAAGTTTATGTTCTTTTAATTTAATGCCGATTAAGCCTAAGGTTAATTTTGTTGCATAAATTGGTACATTCAATTGTTTTAAAAAATACGGAATACCTCCAATGTGATCTTCGTGTCCATGTGTAACAATTAAACCTCTAATTTTATCTTTATTTTCTTGTAAATATGTAACATCAGGTATTATTAAATCTATGCCTAATAAACTCTCGTCGGGAAACTTAGAACCACAATCAATGATTACAATGTCATCTGAATATTGTATGACATACATATTTTTACCAATTTCATTAACACCACCTAAAGCAAAAATAGATAGTTTATCATTTATTGTACTCAAATGAATATCCTCCTCTTAAAATCAAATTTACTTGAATCTATGTAAAGGTTTGTAACCAACTATTAATAAATAATTGGTTACAATTATCTCAAAGACCCATATCTTTTAATCCAGGACTATGCTCATTTGGCATTTCAGGAAGTTCTGGTACAGGAAAACCTTTTGGCGGGTCAGTTACTGCTAATGTTCCTTTGTTTCTACTTGGTGATTCACCTTGGAATATTTCTCCCATTCTTGTTGGATCTAAGCTAAAATTAAATTGTGCGTTATGGAATCCCATGTCTACATACTTTCTGCACTCTGGGTATTTATTAATATCATAGTTCGGCACAGGGAAGAGTTTCCCCCATTCAACACCCAATGTCTCTAAAGCTTTTGCGAAAGCATTTTGATGTGCATTATCACGCACAATTAAAAATGCAAGTGTTTCTCTAAATGTTTGATTTGAACTCATTTCATAAATTCTAGTTTTTTGAAGTACACCTGTAGATTCAAGTACGACATTATCTAGTAAATCGCTAATTAAGTTTCCAGGACTATATACCCAAGATCCATTCCATGGGTTGCCAGCTGCATCAACAGGCAATGAACTTTGAGCACCTACAATAAAGTGGTGAGGATTTGCATGTTTAACCGCTTCGTCAAGTGGTGCGTTGTCAACACCAGCATTTCCTGGCGTAGGTTCACCAGATCCAGTTAATAGTTGATTAATTGTATGTTGTACAAGTTCTACATGGCTTATTTCCTCTAAAAAAACACCTCGAAGTAAATCACGATATTGCTTCTCTTTCCCTCTGAAATTTGAACTTTGGAAGAAGTATTGCATCATTGTACGCATTTCGCCATAATGCCCACCTAATATTTCTTGTAAAACTTTTGCGGCAGCTGGATCTGGCTTGTCCGGCTTGATAATATTAATCAGTTCTTCCTTATAATAAAACATGAAGTACACCTCTTTTAGGTTAGTTAACATTGTTATCGTGTCCGTTAGTTGGTTACTTAATACTGTAATTCATTTTTTTACCAATAAAGTATTACCTCAAAATACAAAGTTTTTTGGAAATAACTATTTTTGATGTAAGATGAAAATGGGGGATAGATACTTAGCATTTAATAAAAAAAGATAAGATTACGAAATGTAATCTTATCTTTTCATTAAGAATCATGAATTGTAGCTTCAAGGCTTCAGAATGACTTTAATACAATCATCTTCACGATTATTAAAAATCTGATAACCATAGCTCGCTTCTTCAAGGGGAATTTTGTGTGTAATAATCTCTTTTGGATCAAATTCTTTATTTGTTATTTTTTCAAATAGTTCTGGCATAAAATGAATGACAGGTGCTTGTCCCATTTTAAGATTAATATTTCTAACCCAAAATGCACCGAGTGGAAATGCATTATAGTTGCCACCATAAACGCCTGTCATTTGAACCGTTCCATATTTTCTTACTGCTTTCGTAGCGATTTGAATAGGGCCGAGGGTTCCACCTTGTAATTTTAATTTTTGTTCCAAAAACTCTAAAGGTGATTTTTTTCCATCCATTCCTACGCAATCAATGACTACATCGGCACCACCATGTGTAATTTCCTTTAAATGTTCTCCCATATCAGGAAATTTTGTAAACTCAAACACCTCAACATTGTTAATCTTTTTTGCATAATTTATTCGGTAATCTAAGTAATCGACTGCGATTACGCGCTTAGCGCCTTGCATCCAAGCAAATTTTTGTGTCATTAATCCAACAGGTCCACAACCGAGGACGATAACAGTATCACCTCGCTTGACACCTGCATTTATTACACTCCAATAGGCTGTTGGTAAAACATCTGATAAAAACAGTAGGGATTCATCTTCAAGTTCGCAGGATTCTGGTATAACAAATGGAGTGAAATTTCCAAAAGGAACTTTTAAATATTCAGCTTGTCCACCAGGATGGTTACCAAATTTTTCTGTATAACCAAAGTATCCACCAGAATCATAATGAGGATTGGAGTTGTCACATTGGCTCTCCATTTCATGTTGGCAATAGAAACAATGTCCACAAGCAACGTTAAAGGGAATCACAACACGATCGCCTTTTTTCACTTTAGTGACATCTGGCCCGACCTCTTCAACGATTCCCATTGGTTCATGGCCGATAATGTATCCTGGAGGTAAAGGCATGTTACCTTGATATAAATGTAAATCAGAACCACAAATAGCGGTTGAAGTAATTTTTACAATAATATCATCTTTTTTTTCTAATTTTGCATCATCAACTTGTTTAACCTGTACTTGGTTTGGTCCTTGATAGGTCACAGCTTTCATAATTTCATATCTCCTTTTGAATCATTTCTCAAAACATACTGTATATTTATCCTTTGGCAAAACAGAAATCTTTATTAAACGGCGGTCTATACCTAGTGTTGTTATGAAAGTACGTTATAGCAGCTTTTCTTTCTTAAGTCTTTTGTCCTATTTTAAGAAGAAAATCAACATTTATACATAATCTACTTTCCATAAAAAGGATAACTATTATTTCATAGTTCGTAGCATATTAAAAACATCGGAGGTGAAAATATGGCAAACAGTAATAGTGGAAGTCGTAATGAATTATTAGTTCGAGGAGCTGAACAAGCTCTTGATCAAATGAAATATGAAATTGCACAAGAGTTTGGTGTACAACTTGGTGCAGATGCAACAGCTCGTTCAAATGGATCTGTTGGTGGTGAAATTACAAAACGTTTAGTAGCAATGGCTGAACAACAACTTGGTGGTAGAGCTAACCGCTAAGTGAATTAGTGAAAAATATAGCAAATCTTTAAATCAATTTCTTTTGTATATTTATAAAAAATAAACCCTTATAGTAAGTGGATTCTCACTCAAAGATTATCGATAATTTTCTTTCATAATCTTTGGGTATTTTATTTGTAAACTACTTTCCTAAACAATAAACACGCAGTGTTGGAAAGGTGTTTTCCATGCATAGTAGAAAATCTTTTGCAGGAAAAAGCATACTTAAAAATTTGATTTCAATATTGAAATCAATATTCATTATGATATTTTCGAAAGGGAGGAATTTAAAAATGGGTATATTAAGTGGAAATCCTCAAAATGAGCCTTTACATTACGGAGAGGTATTTGACATTTGGAGCTATCTTCTTGCTGCACAAGGTGCCATTGCAAGTCATCAAGTATTTATGAATCATACAGGTGATGAAGACTTGAAGAAGTTTTTAGAAAGCCTAATTGAAAATGATATGAATTCGGAAATAGAAGAATTAAAGGCGCTTTTAAAAGTTAATGGGGTCGCTTTACCGCCTGCTCCTCCAGAACGACCAGTTGCATCTATTGAAGACATTCCTCCGGGAGCACGTATTAATGATGTTGAAATTGCAGCTGCTGTTTCTACAGGGTTAGCAGCTGGCCTTGTGACATGTAGTCAAGTAATGGGAAAATGTCTTCGAGAAGATGTAGGCATGCTATTCGGACAATTCCATATGAAAAAAGCGCAGGCAGGTGTAACGTTGCTACGTTTAAGTAAGAAAAAAGGCTGGGTAGTTCCACCGCCATTACATGTAAGAAATTCTGATCAAGCTTAATAAACAAAAATAAAAAGTGGCCAACGCCACTTTTTATTTTTGTTTACCAGATTTATCCTCAAGTTTGGATTTATTTATTGTGGAAGAATTTATATATTCATCTGACATCTCCATAGCATATTTATCATGGTGAATAGGATTATGTTCTCTTAATTCATTGGCTTTATGCAGTACTAACTTCTGCATATAAATGTGGAAAAAAACTTCTATTCCGCCAATAATTAAAGCGGCTATAAATGAAGAAAATCCAATGTTACGAGTGGAATCTAAATCAGTAAACAACGATGTTAGCAACCAAATTCCAAAGAAGGTTAAGCCAAAATCTGCAATGGTGGCAATCATATTTCCGTATTTAGGTAAAATAAAGAGATCTCCAATTAAATAGGCAGCTCCTGTAAGAAGAAGAGAAATCAGTAATATTCTAGGAATTGAAATATCTTGAAAAATACCGAGTATGATTAATAATACTGCAGTTATAGCTGTATATTTAATTAATAAAGCAACAATATGTTTCATCATTTTCCTCCATTGTTTAAAGGTATATAGAATAAAATATTTCATTGAAAACGGGTTATGCTTTTATATAGCGTAACCCGTTTCATTTTGTGATGGAGGCATATTTATGATATCCCATGGCACGTATGTTGCATTTCGGTCTCCTACACACTACTATTTTTGGATAAAAGTGCATGAATTATACCTTCAAATACGTGGTCATAATTACCAGTTAATTAGATATATATTTTGGCATGTAATTTAACATATTAAAGAAAGAAGGAGGTGAATTAACATGTCAAACAATAATAGTGGAAGCAACAATCAATTATTAGTACGTGGCGCTGAACAAGCTCTTGATCAAATGAAATATGAGATTGCTCAAGAATTTGGTGTACAACTTGGTGCAGATGCAACAGCTCGTGCAAACGGATCTGTCGGTGGTGAAATTACAAAACGTCTAGTATCATTAGCTGAGCAACAACTTGGCGGTGGGGTTACTCGTTAATTTTATATGTTGAATGGATATAGAGGAGAGGCATATGGCCTCTCCTTTTTCATACATTTCTTTTTCAATTTATATTTAATATTTACAACTATAAAATATTAGAATTTGAAAATCTGAAATCTTATTTATATAGGTACTACTTTTAGCTATGATGCCTTAAATATTTAACTGAAGAGGATTAAATCTTTTATGAAACTAGAAGCTCATTTAAAAAAATGAATTTTAGTACATGGTTAAAGATATATAGTGTTGTATAAGTTTTAAGAATTATAAATAAAAAGCAGTTAGCAAAAGCTAACTGCAATGAGAAAGTTACATCCATGAATTTAAGGAGTATAACCATTTCATGGGTTAAATATAGTATGAATAAAGAAACTAATTTTATGTAAAAAAATTAAAAAAGAGCAGTTATTTATAATGACCGCTCTTTACTGGTAAGAAGTACAACCTGGGTAAGAAGCAGATTATACTACGGATATTATTTGTAGAGTATCGAGTTTTATTCACAAAGGTAGGATGAGTCAACATCTATATACAGGTTGCAATTTTTCAAAGAACAAGATTTTGATTTTTTATTACATTTTAGTTCTTGAATGTGAAAAGTATACAAAATATTTCTTTGTTTAATACATCTTTCGGTCCACATATTTTCCGTAATCAGGTACAGCAATTTTATCAAATTCTTGAACGAGTGTTTTGAGGTTTGTTGATAGCACTTCACCTGACATCGGTAGCCCATGTCCAGTAACAGCGACCAGAGGCTTTAATTCTTCTAATTTAATGACGGATTCTTTAGCAGCTGTCCAGTCTGTTGTTAAATAACGAGGCGGACCGCTTATTTCCTGTTCCTGAGTAATTACCTTATATAGATATTCCTGTTTCACTGTAACAAAAGCATCGCCAGCAATTAAAATTCGGTCTTTTTCGCGGAATAACGAAATATGCCCAGGGGTATGACCTGGTGTATGAATCCATTTAAACCCTGGCATATGTGGAACAGTTCCATCAGCAGGTAGCGTTTTTACGTTATTCCCTAAATCGATTGGTTCGTTAGGGAACAGAGGGGATATTTTCGCTATCATACCACCTTCAACTGTAGGATCTGGTTCAGGGTAGCTTTGTTGCCCAGTCAGGAACGGTATCTCCATTTGATGAGCATAGACTGGAACATCCCAATGTTTGACGAGTTCAATTATTCCTCCAACATGATCAAAATGTCCATGAGTTAAAATAATTGCTTTTGGGCGGCTATTTGCACCAAAGCGATCTTCAGCGACAGAGATAATTTCATCTGCAGATTTAGGCATTCCAGCATCTACTAAAACAAAATCATTTGCTTGCGGACTTCCGAATAAGCAGATGTTGACGATTTGAGTAGTGTAACAAAATAAATCAGGTAATACCTCGATGCCATGACCACTTCCAATTGAAGTTGCCGGAATAAACTTGTAATCACTTCCATAATTCATTTCATTATCCACTTGTTATCCCCCTAAAGTTATTTTAATACCACATTATAGTTCCCTAATTTTGAAAATCCATTTGTGGGGATTTGGTAAAAGGGATTTAGTATTACAAAAGCCAATTATTTTGGTTTTAGAATAAGAGGAGAGACTTTAACAAATATATATCACCTTATATAAAGTAAAACTAAAAGTTTATTGATTTTAAAGTCGCAGTTGCTACTATTTTTTTGAGGAAAGCCATAATCAATTCCACTAAAATAAAAAATAACGGCATTTTTATAACGGAAGGAAAAATTTTGGCATGCGCCGAGGCTAATTATGAAAAAATTAAGGCTGGAATGAAATAACTCATCGAATGCTTTAGAACAAAGTAATGTATGTTATACGATTAAGAGTATGGGCTTCAAGAAATAAAAAGAAAAGATATCATTGACAATGATAATGAAAATCATTGTCATTTGTTTGAGAGATAATTTATTTGTATAAAGGGAGATATTGCTTTGAAAAAAAATAATATGAGAGCGTTAGTAGTAGCTACAACATTAGCGATTCCTTTTGCTGTTTATTCTAGCCCAGTGCAAGCAGCGGAAAAAATAGCAGAAAATAAAGCAGGAGTTATGGTAACAGATCGTGTATATAATGTTGAAATCAAAATATATAAAGATCAAAAAGATGAGCCATCCATGGTGTCTCAATACATAAAAGATCCCAAAGTTAAGATTGAAAATGGGAAAAAAGTTGTTACTGCAACAGTACAAGATAGCGATTATTTCCAATATCTTAGAATAGAAGATAAAAATCAACCAGGTGTATTTCACGATGTGAAAGTATTGTCAGAAGATAAGCGGAAAAATGGGACGAAAGTGATTCAGTTTGAAATAGGAGAATTTTCAAAGAGATATAATATGCAAATGCATATTCTCATTCCTGCTATTGGATATGATCATAAATATCAAGTTCAATTTGAAATTTCAGATCCGACAGCAAATAACAAAGAAACTGAGAAACCAGATGATAATTCTAATGCAGGTGATAAGGAAACAGATCATCAAATTGATAGTCAAAATATGATAACGGACAAAAAATTAAGGGAACTTGTTAATAAAAAAGTATTTAATAGAAAAGATTTACATACACCAATTACGAAAGAAGAGTTATTACAAGTAAAAAACTTATTTTTAAATACGAATGAGATTCTCGACTATAGTGGATTGAAATATATGCCTAATTTAAAGTCCTTAACAGTTGCTAATGCAAAGATAACAGATCCGTCGTTCTTTGCGAACTTAAAACAATTGAACCATTTAGCTTTGCGCGGTAATGAAATTGTAGATGTAACACCGCTTATTAAAATGGATAATTTAGAATCTCTTGATTTAAGTAATAATAAAATTACGAACGTTGCACCACTAACTGAAATGAAGAATGTGAAAAGTTTATATGTAGCAGGCAATCAAATTGAAGATGTAACAGCATTAGCAAAAATGGGACAACTAGATTACTTGAATTTAGCAAATAATAAAATTACGAACGTTGCTCCATTAAGCTCGTTAAAAAATGTAACATACTTAACTTTAGCGGGTAATCAAGTTGAAGATATTACACCGTTATATGCATTACCTTTAAAAGATTTAGTATTAACGCGTAATAAGGTTAAAGATGTATCGGGCATTGACCAATTGAATCAATTAGATGAATTATGGATTGGGAAAAATCAAATTGAAGACGTGACACCACTTACTAAAATGACTCATCTTAAAGTATTAGATGTACCTAATAATGAGTTAAAGGATATTACTCCATTATCAAATTTAGTAAACTTGCAAAAACTTGATTTAGAGGCAAATTATATTTCTGATTTATCACCAATTAGTCAGTTGAAAAAACTAACGTTTTTAAGCCTTGTAGCGAATGAAATTCGTGACGTTAGACCTGTTATCGAATTAAGTAAGCAAGCATACATTAATATTCAAAATCAAAAAGTCTTTTTAGAGGACGTAGAAGTACATAAAGAAGTGAAAGTACCTATTTATGAAAAAGACGGTGAAATCTCTACAAAAATCCGTTTAAAAAGTGATGGCGGCACTTACAATAATGGTGTAATTACATGGAATACGTTAGGTGAGAAAGCATATGAGTTTGGAGTAAAAGATCCATTTGCTGATACAGGCATCTTTTACACTGGTACAGTAATACAAAAGGTTGTGGATAAAGTATCAGGAGAAGTGACAGAACCAAAAGGAGAAGTGACAGAACCAAAAGGAGAAGTGACAGATCGAAAAAGTGAAGTGACAGATCCAAAAGGAGAAGGAATAGATCGAGTGAATTCGCAAATTACTAAAAATAACGCATTGAATAAACAAATTGTTAAGAAGGAACAGATATTACCTGCTACAGGACATGATACGAATTGGTTATCCGTTTTTGGTGGGGGATTAATGTTGATAGGAGCTTATTTATATAGAAGGTTAAAGAGAGTTAACTAAAATAAAAACCTTTTTGCTAACTAATGAATTGAAAAATCGAAGTAAACTGTGCGACACAGTTATTTGAAGGGATTAGCCTAAATATAGGATTCTTTCTTTGAGCAAAATTAGATGTGTTATCCTGAATTTTTAATAATGGTAACAAAAATAAGAACAGCCATTCAACGAAGAAGGCTGTTCTTATTTTTATTTCAATAGATATTTTTACATTATCAATCTGTCTGGATTGTCTTTTTTCTTTTAGTAACTTTATATTTTAATAAGAAGCTTCTTAAATCAATAATAGTAAGTCAGCTTAGGTGAATCCATTTTTATTTTCTATATCTCTTCCTAACTTAATTATATCATGTAATTAACGTTCGAAATAGACTGTTTATTCTTATTTACTACTGCTAAAATCAAGAACACATGACTAGTAAGGAGAGATGTTAAATGAGTTCTTTCGTTCTCGATTTTCAGGAAATAGAAAAAACGCAGCTTTTTCTCGTTGGTGGAAAAGGATTGAATTTAGGGGAGTTATCAAACATTCAAGGTATACAAGTGCCAGAAGGATTTTGTGTTACAACAGTAGGGTATGAAAAGGCCATCGAACAAACTGAAGTGTTTCATAATTTGTTGAATCAACTAGCCGTACTAAAAATTGAGGACCGAGATCAAATTAGTGAAATTAGTAAGAAAATTAGAGAAGCCATTATGGCAGTGGAAATTCCAGTTGATGTAGTGGAATCAGTAGCTCATTATCTCTCGCGTTTTGGAAATGAACATGCATATGCAGTGCGTTCTAGTGCTACTGCTGAAGATTTACCGTATGCCTCGTTTGCTGGTCAGCAAGATACGTATTTAAATATCATCGGAAAAGAAGCGGTTTTGCAGCATGTAAGAAAGTGTTGGGCTTCTTTATTTACAGATCGAGCGGTTATATACCGAATGCAAAACGGCTTTGATCATAATCAAGTTTCTATATGTGTTGTCGTTCAAAAAATGGTTTTCCCTGTGGCTTCAGGGATTTTATTTACTGCGGATCCGATTACTTCTAATAGGAAGGTGTTATCAATCGATGCCAGCTTTGGACTTGGCGAGGCGCTAGTATCTGGATTGGTTTCTGCCGATAATTATAAGGTAAAAGAAGACGAAATCGTCGAAAAGGTCATCGCAACGAAAAAATTAGCCATCTATGGACGAAAAGAAGGCGGAACAGAGACAAAGAAAATTGCTCCTAATCAGCAAAAAGTTCAAACACTTATTGAACAACAAATTTTACAACTAGCACGCATCGGAAGACAGATTGAGGCTTATTTTGGTTGTCCGCAAGATATTGAATGGTGTTTAGTTGATGATACATTTTATATTGTTCAAAGTAGGCCGATAACGACTTTGTATCCAATTCCAGAAGCGAATGATCAGGAAAATCATGTGTATGTATCGGTCGGTCACCAGCAAATGATGACGGATCCTTTGAAGCCATTAGGAATGTCTTTATTCCAGTTAACATCCTTTGGACCGAGGTTTCAAGCTGGGGGAAGGCTGTTTGTTGATGTTGCACAAAGATTGGCCTCACCTGCTAGTAGAGAATTTTTATTAAATACAATAGGAGAATCAGAGCCGCTTATTAAAGATGCATTAATGACTGTAATAGAGCGAGATAATTTTATTAAATTGTTACCGGATGAAGAAGAAAAAAGTCTTGGTAAAAGTATGCCACCTGCAAGCTCGCAACCACAAATCGAAAACGACCCAGCAATCGTTACGGATTTAATCAAGAACAGTCAAGCATCGATAGAAGAGTTAAAACAAAGTATTCAAACGAAATCAGGATCAGATGTACTTGATTTTATTTTAGAAGATATTCAGCAATTAAAGAAAATATTATTTCACCCGCAAAGTATGGCTGTCATTATGGCAGGTATGAATGCTTTATCATGGATCAATGAAAAGATGGAGCAATGGCTAGGAGAAAAAAATGCAGCAGACACACTTTCTCAATCTGTACAAAATAATATTACTTCAGAAATGGGTTTAGCATTATTGGATGTCGCAGATGTGATTCGTCCGTATCCAGAAGTCATTGCGTATTTACAGCATATAGAAGATGACAGCTTTTTAGATGAACTAGTTCAGTTTAAAGACGGGGAAAAAGTTCGAGATGCAATCGGGGCGTTTCTAAATAAATACGGAATGAGATGCAGCGGCGAAATCGATATTACGAAAACGCGCTGGAGTGAAAAACCAACTACAATTATCCCGATGATTTTAAATAATATAAGAGATTTTGAAGCTGGTGCTAGTAAGCGGAAGTTTGAAGAAGGGCTGCAGGAGGCTTTAAAAAGAGAAGAAGAGTTATTAGACAAATTGCAGTATTTAGCAGATGGCAAACAAAAAGTAGAAGAGACGAAGCGAATGATCAGTATAATTCGGAATTTCGCTGGCTATCGTGAATACCCAAAATACGGAATGATTAATCGCTATTTCATATATAAGCAGGCATTACTAAAAGAAGCCGAGCAACTCGTGCGAAATAACGTTATTACTGAAATAGAAGATATATACTATCTTACTTTTGAAGAACTTCACGAAGTCGTCCGCACGAATAAACTGGATTATAAGGTTATTCATAAACGAAAAAATGAGTACAAATTATATGAAAAACTAACGCCTCCGCGTGTTATTACTTCTGATGGTGAAATTATTATAGGTAAATATAAACGAGAAAATCTCCCTATCGAAGCAATAGTAGGTTTGCCTGTTTCTTCTGGAGTGGTAGAAGGGAGAGCTCGTGTTATTTTAAACATGGAAGATGCAAGTTTAGAAGATGGAGATATATTAGTTACGGCATTTACTGATCCTGGCTGGACGCCATTGTTTGTGTCTATAAAAGGGTTAGTTACGGAAGTTGGCGGACTCATGACACACGGGGCAGTGATTGCGCGTGAATATGGATTACCAGCAGTCGTCGGGGTAGAGAATGCTACGAAACGAATAAAAGACGGGCAACGAATTCGGGTACATGGAACAGAAGGGTATATTGAGATAGTGTAGTTATATTTTAAATAAAAAAATCGTCCACTAAATATAGCGGACGATTTTTTTATGATTTTAAGCTTGCTGCTATCACCCATCTGAAACTGAAAATTAAAATAAAAATGAGCATATGAATTGGATTTCTTTGAATGCCCCTGTCGTAGAAGGAGACATACATGCTACGATACTCATTCACATGCAAGAAGCAACCATGAACATTGATGAATTAGAATGTACATCAATCTAAAACAAAGAATATTTTCAAAAATATTACAAATTCAGACAACATATTGTAAATTGTCTGAATTTTCATTATTATATAAGCGTTATAACGTATTTAATATTGGGGAGGAATAGGGATGAAGAAAAAGCCTTTTAAAGTGCTGTCTACGCTTGCGGCGGCAGCAGTGCTTAGTTGCACATTTGGGGTAGGTAGTCAATCTGTTTATGCGGCAACGCCGTCTAATGTAGGATCTTTAAGTCCAATTGATGAAAATTTAATTCAAGAGGACCGTCTAGCAGATGCGCTCAAGAAACGCGGTGTAATTAATAATTCTGCGTCGAAAGAAGACACATTAAAAGCTGTTGAAAAATACGTAGAGAAGAAAAAAGGCGAAAATGCTGGGAAAGAACCAGCAACAGGGGATAGTGTCTCGAGAGAAGCGTTTGACTTTTTGAAAAAAGTGAAAGATGCAAAAGCAGATGCGAAAGAAAAAGCTGATCAACCTGCTAGTGGCCCGGTAGTTGGACAAGAGCCGGTTAAAGGGGGATTAAACGGCAAAGTACCAACTACTTCAGCGAAGCAAAAACAATATAATGGTGATGTCCGTAAAGATAAAGTGCTTGTATTGTTGGTGGAGTTTGCTGACTTTAAGCATAACAATATTGATCAAGTACCAGGTTATATGTATTCAAATGATTTTAATCCAGAACATTATCAAAAAATGTTATTTGGTAATGAGCCATTTACACTCTTTGATGGTTCAAAAGTACCAACATTTAAACAATATTATGAAGAGCAATCTGGTGGTAGTTATACAGTAGATGGCACAGTAACAAAGTGGTTGACAGTTCCTGGTAATGCGGCAGATTATGGCGCAGATGCAGGAGATGGCGGCCATGATAATAAAGGACCAAAAGGACCTCGTGATTTTGTAAAAGAAGCATTAAATGCGGCTGTAGAAAGTGGTATTGATTTATCTGAATTTGACGAATACGATCAATATGACAATAATGGTGATGGCAATAAAAATGAACCAGATGGTCTGATTGATCACTTAATGGTCATTCACGCTGGAGTTGGGCAAGATGGAGGCGGTGGTAGACTAGGTGATGATGCAATTTGGTCGCATCGTTGGCACCTTGGAACACCATATCCAATTGAAGGAACAAAAGCAAAAGTTGATAACTGGGGCGGTAAAATGGCAGCGTACGATTACACAATTGAGCCAGAAGACGGAGCAGTTGGTGTATTCGCACATGAATTTGGTCATGATTTAGGCCTTCCGGATGAGTATGATACGAAGTATTCAGGAGCAGGGGAGCCAATTAACTCTTGGTCTGTTATGAGCGGCGGCAGCTGGGCTGGTAAAATTGCAGGTACAACGCCACCGAGTTTCTCTCCGCAAAACAAAGAGTTCTTTCAAAAGAACATGGGTGGAAACTGGGCAAATATTGTAGAGGTAGACTATGATAAATTAAATCGTGGTATCGGTTTTGCAACGTACTTAGACCAAAGTGTAACGAAATCAGCTCGTCCGGGTCTAATTCGCGTTAACTTACCAGATAAAGAAGTGAAAGGCATTCAGCCTGCATTCGGTAAGAAATATTACTATAGTACAAAAGGCGATAATCTTCATACAACATTAGAAACACCAGTGTTTGATTTAACAAATGCAACACTGGCGAAGTTTGATTACAAGTCATTGTATGAAATTGAAACAGATTATGACTTCCTTGAAGTATATGCAGTAACAGAGGATAATAAGAAAACGTTAGTCGATCGAATTGGCGAAAAGAATGTGAAAAATGGTCTAGATACAACGGATGGTAAATGGGTAGATAAGTCATATGACTTAAGCAAATTTAAAGGTCAAAAAGTAAAACTAGTATTTGAATACATTACAGATGGTGGCTTAGCACCGAACGGTTTTACTTTTGATAACGCTACATTAACTGTAGATGGAAATGTTGTCTTCTCTGATGATGCAGAAGGCGAATCGAAATTAAAATTAAATGGTTTCGTTGTAGCAAACGGTTTTGATAAGAAGAAACATAAC
Source organism: Bacillus cereus group sp. N12 (assembly GCF_016483575.1). Lineage (NCBI taxonomy): Bacteria > Bacillati > Bacillota > Bacilli > Caryophanales > Bacillaceae > Bacillus > Bacillus cereus group sp. N12. Next base: position 103,528 of record NZ_JAEHBO010000001.1, on the reverse strand, counting down.
TACTATTTAGAGTGGAGAAACTACGCTGGTGCTGACCAAGCATTAAAATATAGCAGCGGTGTACCGTATAATACAGGTCTTGTTGTATGGTATGCAGACTCTAGCTTTACAGATAATTGGGTTGGTATTCATCCAGGCGAAGGTTTCTTAGGGGTTGTTGACTCTCACCCAGAGGCAATTGTTGGAACGCTAAACGGCAAACCAACTGTTCAAGGTAGTACACGATACCAAATCGCAGATGCTGCATTCTCCTTTAACCAGACGCCAGCATGGAAAGTTGTATCTCCAACACGCGGAACATATGATTACAAAGGATTACCAGGTGTAACGAAGTTTGATGATTCTAAATTGTATATAAATGATTTAATCCCAGATGCAGGACGTAAATTACCGAAGTTTGGATTGAAATTTGAAGTAGTTGGACAAGCAGATGATAATTCTGCAGGTGCAGTTCGTTTATATCGTTAATAATGGAGAAGCTGTTGAAGGGGATTCCTTTCAACAGCTTTTTTCATAGAAACATAAATTTCATTAAGCAATTAGTTGATGTCCAGATTGATTAAAATATATTTCTATGCAGGTTGGCTTACTTCTTTAAACCAGCCGCATAAAACGGGCCGTGAACTGCGATAGTTGATAAAATACGAGCAATTTCCTTAGGTGTTTCTTTTTGGCCATTATTTAGCCATTGCTGAATGACACCTATATGAGCAGATGCCATATAAGAAGTTAGGTATTCGCTTGGAACAAGCAAACTCTCTTTATCAATAAGAGCCCCATTCGTATCTTCAAATAGTGTTTTCCACATAAAGTCTTTCAGTTTTGTTTGGAAAGATAAATCTCCTTTTGGACTTAACACAGCTTTCATAAAATCACTATTTTCATTTAGAAATTCAAGAATAGAAGCGATAAGTACAAATGGCGTCGTTGGGGAAGGGTTTGAGCCAAGATCGGCAATCACTTCAGGGAATTTTTGTTTGGAAATGCTAGAAAACTCATGCATAATTTCTTCTTGGCATTTCGTCATTAAATCAAATTTATCTTGATAGTGCGCATAAAATGTACCGCGATTTATGTTTGCTTTCGTTGTAATATCTTTTACTGTAATGGCGTCAAAACCTTTTTCTTCAATAAGCTCCACTAGTGCATTTCGTATGGCCGTTTTCGTACGAATAACACGTAAATCTAAATTACTATCACGCAAAGCATGTCCCTCCTTAATTTTACTCAACACATTTAGAAAAAGTGTCTTATAACCGACACATTCACGATTTTTGATTATTGAATAAGATTTAGCTCAAACATATAATTCAAAATATAAATAAACAACACGTTGTTCATTTATTGTAACGAAAATTAAAGGAGGAGAAAAGAAAATGTTTAAAAACAAACTTTTATTGTTAGCACCAGTTATTGTACTACTTGTTGTTTTTATTTTTTCATTAACATTATTCCCAACTGTTCAACCAAAGCCAAAAAACTTGCCAATTGCAATTGTAAATGAGGATCAAGGTGTAGAAGTTCCAAATCAACCGAAAATGAATATGGGGCAAACAATTGTTGATACGGTGAAAAAAACAGCGAAATCAGATGAAGAACCTGCGGTGAAGTGGGTAGAAGTGAAAAATAAGGAAGCAGTTCAAAAAGGTTTAAATAATCAAGAGTATTATGCAGCATTCGTCATTCCGAAAGAATTTAGTATGAAACAGGCTTCATTACGAACACCGCAGCCATCTTCACCAGAAGTAGAAATATTAATTAATCAAGGAATGAATACAGGTGCATCAACTATGGCAGGGCAAATATTAAATGGTGTAGTGGATAATATAAACAACAATGTCCGTACACAAATATTAGATGGATTGAAAGCAAGGGGAGCTACTTTAACAACAGATCAAGCTTCGAAATTAGTAACACCTATTGTAAAGAACGTGAAAAATGTGAATGAGGTCGGAAAAAATAGTGCGAACGGTAACTCACCAATGGCATTATTCCAGCCGTTATGGATTGCAAGTTTAGCTAGTGCAGCGATTATCTTTATTGCGATTAGTAAAATGCCGGTACGTACAAGAAAAGAAAACTTTGGATTAAAACTAAAACAAATAGTAGCTGGAGCAGTTGCGACACTTGTAATTGGATTTGGCCTTACGTGGATTGCAGATGGGATGGTAGGGTTAAATATTTCGAATTTCACGGATACAGCGTTGTTCTTATCCATCACATCTTTTAGCTTCTTCTTAATGATATCGGCGGTACTTTCATTAGTTGGGCTAAAAGGTATCGGTTTATTCGCACTCTTACTATTCTTCGGGGCACCGTTATTATCATTAGCGCCTGAAATGTTGTCGCCATTTTATCAAGATTGGGTTTATTCTTGGTTACCAATGAAATTTATGATCGAAGGACTAAGGGAGATCTTCTTCTTCGGAAAAGGGGTAAGCTGGAATACACCTGTTACTGTGCTCGTTTGGATTGGTGTGGTAAGTATGGTTGTTATACTAGCAACTGCATTGAAGCGTAGTGCAGTAAAGGGACATAAAATGGAATTGAATGCTTAAAAGATAAAAAACGTTTCACTCGTAGTGAAGCGTTTTTTGATGAAATCATTAGGAATCGTTAAGGAAATTAAGCAGCGATAGATAGGGTTTTACAATATGTTATACGTGATTGAAGTATTCGTGTTTGCAGTAATTTTTTTGTATACATGCTCCTACTATTTCAAAGTGCATAAAATGTTATGCGAAATTATGGAGGGGATACGATGTATAATTCGAATTATCATGATTGGTATAGGCAAAATGATAAGTTGATAAGTGATATTGAAAAAGCTATAAACGGAGAATATAGCGCTATAAGCTGCTACGCAAAGTTAGCTAACATGGCTCCAAATCAAGTAGAACGAAATCAGATTCTTGAAATTCGTAATGATGAAATAAAGCATTTCCAAAACTTTGTCCAAATTTATACGAACTTAACTGGCAGGCAGCCTAAACCACAGATTACCGAAGAATGTCCAAATAGGTACTTACAAGGATTAGAATTCGCTATACAAGATGAACAGAAGACAGTAGATTTTTACTTAGAAATTTCAGATGAAACATCGGATGCACATTTGAAAGAGTTATTGCGCAGAATAGCTGCTGATGAACAAAACCATGCGGTGTGGTTTTTATATTATTTTGTGAAGACGAAGTAAATATAAAGAATGATGGCTGATGTGATGAATATATTAGAAATTATTTTAAAGCGCAGTGCAACAATTGAATGAAAAACCTAAATATAAGCAGAAAGAAACCGTTTCATAAGTAGTGGGACGGTTTTTCGCGGTGAAATACAAGTTACATAGGTATCGACAAAATATAGTAGTTGAATTTGGTATATAATGTATGAAATGAAAACGAAAATAAATAAGCTAGGAGCAAATAAATGAAAAGAGGAATTATTGTAGATATTCCAAATGAATATGATAATCTACTTTGGAAAGTGTTAAAGCCGATCGATATTACGTTATTTGATTGGCGAGTGGAAAATGAGGAATCTTATTTCAGATTACCTGATGGATTAGGATCAGAATTATTTTCAGAAGATAACAAGGTAATGAGTGGATTAGAATTGAAAAAATTAATAAAAGACAACATATATTATCTCATTTTTGCAGATTTAAAAGCGTATCCAAAAGGAGAAGTATTAGAAGAGATTGAAACATATGAAGAGTTCACAGAGAGCAAGTATGAAGTAGTCGTATTAGTAGCGGACGGTGATTATATACACATTTACGCTAAAGATCAAAAAGTGATTGAATTGATGTATGAAAACGCACTGAATCAAGGTTTTTATGTTGAATACGTTACAGACGAAAATGACGGTAGAACGCGTTTGTCAGTATAGTAGTAATTTGAAAGGGGAACGGCAATATGGAGAGAAATACAGTTAAAGGATATACAATACGAACTGCTACTGAAGAGGAGAGCGATAGCATTATTACTCTATTAAGAGAAGTAGCAGAGTGGTTACAACATAAAGAAGTAGATCAATGGCAGTATCTGTTAGGAGGAGAGGCTACAGCTGAAATATTAGAATGTATAAGAAATAAATATACGTATATTGTTATGAAAGAAGATGAAATTGTTGGTACGATTACAGCATCTCCTAAACAAAATGAATGGGATGAACATATTTTTGGTAAAGAGGAAGTTTCGGATTCAGTATATATTCATAGATTTGCGGTGAGACGGAAGTATAAGGGGAATGGAATAGGAGAATCGATTTTGCAGTGGGTAGAAGAAAATGTACAGTGTGATAAAGAGTACTTGAAGTTAGATTGTGTGGGACATAATCGTACGTTGAATGATTTTTATAAGAAAAATGATTTTGAGTATGTGGGCAGTACGGATGGGCTTAGTAAGTTTCAAAAGAAAAGGAGAAAATAAATGAATCCAATTAACGTAAGTTTAGTTGAGAAGTTAATACAGAAACAGTTTCCTGAATGGGCACATTTAGAAGTGAAACCTGTAAAGTTTAGTGGACATGATAATAGAACGTTTCACTTAGGAGATCAGATGAGTGTTAGATTACCAAGTGATGCAGCATATGCACCGCAAGTAGAGAAAGAAAACAAGTGGCTTCCTATATTAAATAAGGAACTTTCTTTACCAATTTCTGCACCAATTGCAAAAGGGCATCCGTCGGAAGAGTATCCGTGGCCATGGTCTATTAATAAGTGGATAGAGGGAGAGGCAGTTACGAAAGAAAATGTTCGTGACTTACATGAATTCGCAGCGGACTTAGGATCATTTCTACTAGAATTGCAATCCATTGATTCTAGTAACGGACCAATAGCTGGAGCGCATAACTTTTACCGAGGCGGGTTTATATCTGTATACGATGAAGAAGCGAGAGTAGCTATTGAAAACAATAAAGACGCTTTTGATGAGGCATTGTTAAAGCACCTTTGGGATTTAGCGCTCCAATCAAAATGGGAACCCACACCAGTTTGGATTCATGGAGATGTTGCGCCAGGGAATTTACTCGTTAAAGATGGAAAGCTTTGTGCCGTAATTGATTTTGGTATACTAGGAGTAGGTGATCCTTCGTGTGACGCGGCGATGGCATGGACATTTTTTGATGAAAATAGTAGAAACGTATTTAAAGAAGTGTTGAGGATGGATGAGGAAACGTGGGATAGAGCGAGAGGATGGACGCTTTGGAAGGCGTTAATTACATATGATGCGAATAGAGATAGTAATGAAAAAGTAGCTGAGGAAGCATATCGTGTAATCCAAGTGATTGTGGATGATTATAAAATGAGATGAAAATAGTAATGTGTAGCACAAGTTTTGATTGAAGTTATTTGACGTTTACTATGCAATAAAAAGGAGGGAACATAATTGAAAGTCAGGCAAGGGAAATATGAAGAGATAAAATTGCGTGATAGAATTCCAGGTATGGTTGAATATATAGATAGCACAAGACTTCCGGCTGATTTTCACTACTATATCCCTCCACACTGGCATAGAAGTATTGAAATTAGTTTGGTAATATATGGAGACGTTTCTTTGTATGTAAATGGGCAAAAAAAGAAAGTATCAGCTGGCGAGTTTATTTTTGTAAACAGTGGAGATGTGCACGAATTTGAAAAAGTTGAGAATGCAAGTTGTGCAGTAATGATGTTAATAGTTTCGTATGAATTTCTTAAAGAGCTAAATGCTGATTTTGATAAATATAGATTTACTCTACAAGCATCATTTGTGCAGAAAGAAAAGCTCCAACAAATATTTTATGAATTAAAGGAGTTAGTCACAAATTTTGATGAGTTAAGTTATATAAAAATGAATAGTTTAATTTATGAGATTGTTTATATTCTATTGCGCCACTGTAAAGATAGAAAAAAAGAAGATAATGATTTTCAATTTGGAAATAAACAAAAAGAGATAATTACATATATGTATGAATATTATGATGAAAAGCTTAAAATGAAAGATGTAGCGAAACACTTTTTTGTAAGTGAGGAACATTTTTCTCGGATGTTCAAAAAATCTTTCGGATCAAATTTCACCTCTTTTTTAACGAGATACAGGCTTCATAAAGCGTATGAAGATATTATTAGCAGTACGAATTCTATACAAGATATAGCAGTGAAACATGGATTTCCCAATGTGAAGTCATTCATTTCGCAGTTTAAAGGGAAATATGGGGATACACCATTACAGTATAGAAAAAATATCATATCAAAAAATGACAATAATTGAATCAAATATGAACAACAATAAAAATACGTTCCATGTTACATTTTGTACATGGAACGTATTTTTATTTAGTAAATGGAAAGGTATACGGTTATATAATTTTTCGGAAAACGAAAGCGTTAAAAAAGAGATGGGGGAATAGTGAATGTCTAGGAAATATAGCTTAGATTTATTAGAAAAGATTCAAGAAAAACAAGAAACCATCAATGTACAAGGCGCAGAAGTAATAGTGAAAAACATACCAGATTGCGATGAAAAGGGAGCAATGGATCCACGTCTTTATAAAGATATGAAGGTTCAAATGAATATAATGAGGTTTATGCCTAAAAATATGATGAAAATGGACGCTTCTGAAAAATCGGTAAAGAATATGAGAAAGCAGTTTAATGGTATTAAAAGCGTTCCAATCGTAACGAAAAATATAAATATTACGAATGAAACGGTTAAAGCGGAAGATGGATATGACATTCCGATAAGGATTTATAATAGTATTTCAAAACGAGAAAACGCGCCAATTTTATATTTTATTCATGGTGGCGGATTTATGGCAGGATCACCAGATGTGGTAGAAGAACTTGTGAAATTAATAGTAGAAAAAACAGATATATTAGCCTTTTCTATAGATTATCGATTAGCTCCAGAACATCCTTTTCCAACTGGACATACAGATTGTTACACTACTTTAAAATGGATTTATGAGAATGCTGAAGCATTCGGCGGTGATAAGAATAATATTTTTGTTGCGGGTGATAGTGCTGGAGGGAACTTAACACAGTATTGTACAACGAGAGATATGGAAGATGGTAGAAACTTCGTTAAAGGGCAATTACTTCTGTATCCTACACTTAACATGTGTGACTATGAAGACGAGTTTTATTCTTGGAGTATAGATAAATATGAGATTGCTCCGAAATATAAAAAAGGATTAGAAAAAATGCTTAATATGATGCATGCAATGGTCGGAGGGATGGCAGAAATACTTGGTACGGAAGACATTCATTCGAAGTATTTAAGTCCATACGTTGATGTATCTTCAGATTATCCAAGTACATTTATTACGGTAGGAGAACATGATTTTTTAATGATTGAATGTTTAGCGTATGCAGCTAAATTGACGAAACAAGGAGTGGATACTGAAACGATTCTCTATCGTGGTTTAGGGCACGCGTATGGAGATAATGTAGGTGTCTATCCTCAAAGTGAAGATTTAGCGATTGAGATGGGGAGTTTTATATTGAAGAATAGTAAGAAAGACTCGTACTTCGAGCAATGATTTTAAACTCTACTTTGTGCTTTAAGTGAGAATATCTAAAAAGTATATAAAAAGCCTAATTTGATCTAAATGTTTCAAATTAGGCTTTTTTATATGATTAAATATTCAAGATCAAAAGAAGGAATAAAACTATATTATACAGAATATTTAGATAATGGGAGGTGTCGAATTTTGAGTGAAATTGAATTAAAAAGTAATGTAATTAAGACAGGACGAGAGAGGAGTATGATTCTTCGGTTTATACTTGCTAGTCTCGTTGGGATGTTTATGTTTTTCGTACCTGTTACGATAAATGGAGCTTCTTCTATTATGATTGATCATATCGTATCGTGGATCCGTACTTCAGTTCCTGGCGTAGTACCTTATTATGCATTGTTTGTTATGGTGATTGGTGCGATTTATCCATTTTATACGAAGAAATGGAATGCATCTATCGTAGACATTTGCTTTTCTATTTTAAAAGTAGTTGGTGTTGTTTTTGGCGTATTATATTGTTTTAAAGTGGGACCAGCTTGGTTTTTTGCACCAGATGTTGGGCCGTTTTTGTATGAGAAACTAGTTATATCGGTAAGTTTACTCGTTCCAATTGGTTCGGCGTTTTTAGCGTTATTAGTCGGATATGGGTTGCTTGAATTTATCGGTACATTTTGCCGTCCGATTATGAGACCTTTATGGAATACGCCGGGACGATCGGCAATTGATGCGGTTGCCTCCTTCGTTGGAAGTTATTCACTAGCCTTATTAATTACGAACCGTGTATATAAAGAAGGAAAGTATACGACAAAAGAAGCAGCCATTATCGCTACAGGATTTTCTACAGTATCCGCAACATTTATGATCATCATCGCAAAAACATTAGACATTATGCATTTATGGAATGTTTATTTTTGGACTACACTTGTAGTAACATTCATCGTGACTGCTATCACCGTAAGAATCCCACCTCTTAGTAGAAAACCCGATACATATATTACGAAAGAAGGGTTCCCAGAGCCCGTTTATAAGGAAAAAATGTTAGAACGTGCTTGGGAAGATGCATTAGAAGTATCAAAATCTGCACCGAGCATTATGAAAAATATTGCAGTGAACTTAAAAGACGGTTTTATTATGACGATGGGAATTTTACCATCTATTATGTCAGTAGGGTTAATTGGTATCGTCTTAGCGAAGTTCACGCCAATATTTGATTGGATCAGTTATATTTTTTATCCATTTACATGGGTTTTACAATTACCAGAAGCAGACTTAGCTGCTAAAGCGGTATCAGTTGGTATTGCAGAAATGTTTTTACCATCATTATTAGTTGTAAGTGCGCCGCTCGTGACAAAGTTTGTCATTGCGGTTGTTTCGGTATCATCTATTTTGTTTTTCTCCGCTTCAATCCCTTGTATATTATCGACAGATATTCCGTTAAAAGTATCTGAACTTATTATTTTGTACGTGCAGAGAACCATATTAACGTTGCTTATTATTACGCCGATTGCTTATTTGGTGCTTTAATAGGAAACCCTCGCTTTCTATGTGAGCGAGGATTTTTGTTGTTAAAATCATTATATATAAATTTTGACATTTTTATTCATATGTTATAGTAACAAAAGAAGGGGGCTTACAAATGGAAATCATTCACGAAAGAGCGAAGTTACGGTTAATGGATAGTGGTGATGTCGAAACTTTGTTTTTGATTGTAGAAGGAAATAGGCAAATTTGGGCGTATTTAATCTCTAAAATGGAAACTGTTCAAGATATGCAGCAATATGTTCAAAAAGCGATAAAGAGTTATGGAAAGGGTACACAAATCCCTTTCGCTGTAGTGGATCAACAGACGAACAAGATTGTAGGGAGTACACGTTTATATAATATTTCAGTAGAAGATAAAACAGTGGAGTTAGGGCAGACGTGGTACCATCCAAGTGTGCAACGTACGAGTATAAATACAGAATGTAAGTATATGCTTCTCCAGTATGCTTTTGAAAAACTGCATATGCTACGAGTGCAAATTAAGACGGATGTAAGAAATGAAAAAGCACAACGAGCAATTGAAAGGTTAGGCGCGGTAAAAGAAGGTGTGCTAAGAAATGAAAGAAGATTGCCGAGCGGTCATGTGAGAGATGCAGTTGTGTACAGTATTATTGCGAGTGAATGGTCAGGCGTGAAAGGAGAATTGTTAGAAAAATTAGAGTTATACAAAGAAAAGCTATAATTCGTATTTTGTAAGGTATATGATCGTAATTTGCGAATAATATACCTTTTTTTCTTACAAAACACTAACTTATTTAATTTACTTTTGTTTCATCATTCCCTTCTGAGAAAAAATTCGTTACAATGTAGTTGTATGGTAATAAACTAATGAATTAAAATTGTAATGAAAACCGCAAATGAAAAATGAATTGATAATCCTCAATTTTAAATGAAAACCCTTTTATATATAATAAGTAAAATACCTTCTTTTAAACAAACTCAAACAAAACGATTTGATATAAATGTTTTTTTATAGAAGTATGGATGATGTACGGAGGCAATTACAAATGAAAGAAAATAAGAAGAGTAAAAAAAGACGAATCTTTCAAGTGTTTTTATTAATGATTTGTTCTGCTATTTTGTATGTGAGCTATGCAGCTTACGATATTTGGAGTTATCGCTTTAAAACGGATGATGATGTGAAGACAGATGCTGGTATCGTGCTAGGAGCAGCTTCATGGAACGGAAAACCATCTCCTGTATTTAAGGAAAGAATTAATCACGCGATTTCTCTATATAAAAACGGAAACATTAAGAAAATTATTTTTACAGGTGGTACAAAGTTTGAAGCAGAGCTTGAGGAAGCTCGCACTGCTAGAGTATATGCATTGAAACAAGGTGTAAAAGAGGAGGATATTTTAATTGAAACAAAATCCCTTTTCACTGAAGAAAATTTAAAGAATGCGAAGGAAGTTGGAATAGAGAACGGAATACACTCATACACGATTGTAAGTGATCCACTTCATATGAAACGCGCAATGAGAATCGCAAAACATATTAACATTGAGGCATATGCTTCACCGACTCCAACATCAGCATATAAAACGTTAGATACAGAAATTCCATTCTTTTTTAAAGAATTATTCTCGTATATCGGATATGTAACCTCTTTGCCGCTAAAGGCATTGAAGGGGGATTAATATAAGAAAAGGACCTGTTTTTCTATAGGGATTTTTCTTATAATCCAAAAACATTGTATTTTTATCGGAATAGTGAAACAATAGAGAGGTAGCTTCATATAATCATAATGACAAAATGAACGGTTTATGAATCGAGCATTTACGGGCAGCCCGACTCCCACTGAACTTCTTTGCTCCACCTGAATTTTGAGGTGGGAGTTTTACTGCCCGCAAATAGCGGGATAAAGGAGATTATAGTATGGCACTCTCATTTGTTGAAACAGAAGAACAATCTTTCATTATTGAACAAATAAATAAATTGATTCCGAAGTTCATGGAAAGGGAGCATCAATTAAGTGAGTTAGGATCATTTCCGCATGAAAATATTAATAATTTAAAAGATATCGGATATACGAAATTAACGTTACCGAAGGAATTTGGTGGTAGTGCGATTTCTTTATATGACTTCGTTTTATTTCAAGGGAAAATTGCAGAAGGCTGTGGAGCTACTGCATTATCGATTGGATGGCATATCGGTATTGTAAAAGAGCTAGCTGAAAATCGCTCTTGGAATGATGGAATGTTCAAATGGTTTTGCGAAGAAGTGCGTAATGGTGCACTCTTTAATCGGGCAGCAACAGAACCGAAAACAGGAAGTCCGACGCGTGGTGGTAAACCAGAAACAATCGCGGTGCAACAAGGCGAGAAGTGGATTATAAATGGAAGGAAAACTTTTACAACGATGGCACCAGTACTTGATTATTTTATTATTTCAGCAAGTATGGAAGGCCGAGAAGAAGTTGGTGAGTTTGTCATTCCAAGAAATACGCTCGGTGTATCAATTGAAGAAACATGGGATAGCGTTGCGATGCGAGGAACTGCTAGCCACGACCTTGTCTTACAAAATGTGGAGATAGAAAACCGCTTCTTTACGAATGTATTGGGCGGGAAAGTGAAACAAAAGGGTATTGGCTGGTTGCTACATATACCAGCATGTTATTTAGGAATCGCACAATCAGCAAGAAATTATGCAGTTCATTTTGCGGAATCATACAAGCCAAATAGTTTAAACCATTCTATTAGTTTATTACCGAGTGTTAGAAGATTAGTTGGAGAAATAGAGCTTGAGCTTATGCAAGCTCGCGTCTTTTTATATCAAATTGCGAAAAAGTACGATGAGGCAGAAGATAAACTATCACTACAAGCAGTACTAGCGGCAGTGAAATACGCAGTAACAAATGCGGCGATATCTATAGTAGATAAAGCAATGCGTATCGTAGGGGCAAAAAGTTTATCAGAAAAAAATCCACTTCATCGTTATTACTTAAATGTCAGAGCGGGTTTACACAATCCGCCGATGGATGATGCAACATTGTCTATACTGGCGGATGCAGCATTTCGGTCGTGATGTTTTAGGAGTAGATCTTATGAATTTAAATGTTATTGTTTATGGACAATATAGTTGTTTTGAAAGCACGTGTTTGATTAGTAATCGAACACGTGCTTTTTATTTGTTTGCCATCCTAGTTTGAAATGTAGTGTTTTCATATAAATGATTATCATGATTTGATGAATGTTCCTGGATGAAAAATATTTATTGTAATGCCAGTTTGAATGTAAACGGTGATAAGGTGTTTTTTGTTGGGAAGGAATTTGTAACTTTTAATAGAATAATTTATGAAGATGATTAGATAATAAATGTTTACACATAAGGAGATAAAACTATGGAAAAGAACAAATTACTAAGAATGGACAATGTCAGTATCGTTGTAGAATCTCTTGATGACGCAATCTCTTTCTTCGAGGAGATTGGCTTGAAACTCGAAGGGCGAGCTACTGTCGAAGGTGAATGGGCTGGTCGCGTAACCGGACTGGGCTCCCAGTGCGTAGAGATTGCTATGATGGTTACGCCAGATGGTCACAGCCGAATTGAACTTTCGCGATTTCTCACCCCACCTACTATATCAGATCACCGGACTGCTCCTGTAAACGCCCTCGGTTATTTACGCGTCATGTTCACTGTTGAAGACATTGACGAAATGGTATACAGACTCACGACTAAGTGTGGTGCTCAGCTCGTTGGCGAAGTGGTTCAGTACGAGGACTCGTATCGACTCTGTTACATTCGTGGAACCGAAGGGCTTCTAATTGGTTTGGCGGAACAACTCGGTAACAAATAAGAAAGTGACGTTTTATAAAAAAACTTTACTGAAATATATTACTGAAGTGAAAATTGAAACAGAATAGTAGTGTGAAAGTAACTTTAAGAAGTAGGGTACGTCATATAACATAACATGCAAGCGAAAGGACTCTCCGAACCACTTGGTCGCCGGGGAAGAAGCAGGGAAGAGATTCAGGCAACATCTCTGTGAAAACGTTATATGCTCATTCCTCTCAATTTGAAGAAATTTATTATTCAATAAAAGGGCTCTTCTCCAGAGCGACAAAAAAGCCAAATTCCTTAATTTTAATATTGAGAAATTAGGCTTTTAATTTTGGAATTTCTTTAACGTTGTAAATTCGTATTTTCCTGAGCTACCCTATGCTCATCAAACTAAGAAGAGCAAATACTCCAAAGCGAGAAAATTGACATCTCCAGATGAGGATGTACAATTTTTTGTTTTGAGGATGCGCCAAAATATTAGCTTGATAGCAATAGGCAGCATCCCTTGAATAGCTTCGAAGAACTCAATTCTAAATAATACATCTGAACGAGAGATAATGGAATGTTTTTTTGTAAGATGTATATCTTTTTCTCTTTTTAGTAGTATTGTTCATGAAAAATAGCACATTACAAATAAGTGTTATCAATTGAAAAAATCTTTCTTTTCATTCTTCTTTTTATAGTTTTATAGGAGAAAGCTAGGCTTCTTATTTTTACTAATGTATAATAAGAAAAAAGCACGAAAAGAGGTTATCTCATGCTAGAGGTTATTGCAACATGTTTAGAAGATGTGAAACGAATTGAAAGCGCGGGTGGGAAGCGGATTGAATTAATTTCATCTTATACAGAAGGTGGATTAACGCCGAGTTATGCATTTATTAAAAAAGCGGTAGAAGCAGTAAATATACCGATTCACGTTATGATTCGTCCGCATGCGAAGTCTTTTACATATACGGAAGAAGAAATTGAAATGATGAAAGAAGACATTAGCGTTGCGCAGAAGTTAGGTGCAGCAGGCGTTGTATTAGGCGTATTAAACGAACAAAAAGAAGTTGATAAAGAGAAGCTAGCAGATTTGTTATCTGTTGTAGATGGAATAAATGTAACGTATCACCGTGCGATAGATGATATAGAAAACCTAGTAGAAGCGATGAGAACTTTAAAGGAATTCCATAAAGTGACTCACGTGTTAACTTCAGGTGGACAAGGAAATATAGTAGATAATATTCCAGTGCTTAAAGATATGCAAAAGGTAAGCGATGGTCAAATTCAACTTGTAGCTGGAAGTGGTGTAACGAAAGAAAATATAAAGCAGTTATTAGATGAAACTGGAATTTCGCAAGCTCATGTCGGTACAGCGGTAAGAGAAGGTAAATCATGTTTTTCTGAAATTGATCGAAGTTTAGTGCGAGAATTAGTTGAAATAATAAAATAATTGCATAAGAAAGAGGAGAAACGATGAAGGAAAATACGAAGAAAGAATTATTCTCATGGGCTAAAACGATAGGATTTACCCTTGTATTAATCGCAATTATTCGCGGTGTTTTATTTACACCTTCTTTAGTGCAAGGTGAATCAATGATGCCTACTTTAGAAAATAATGAGCGCGTTCTCGTGAATAAGATTGGTTATAGTATAAGTGGATTAGATCGCTTCGATGTTATCGTCTTCCACGGAAAAGAAGGGTACGACTTAGTAAAACGAGTAATTGGTTTACCAGGTGATACAGTTGAGTATAAAAACGATGTTTTATACGTAAACGGAAAAGTGATGGAAGAACCATATTTAAAAGAGTTTAAAGAAAAAGCAGTAGGCCGAGTATTAACTCCAGACTTTACGTTAGAACAAATCACAGGAAAAACGAAAGTGCCAGAAGGCCAAGTATTTGTTTTAGGAGATAATCGTGAAGTTTCTAAGGACGGTCGCATGTTTGGCTTTATTTCAGAAGATGAAATTGTCGGAAAAGGACAAGCTGTTTTCTGGCCGTTGAAACAAGTAAGAGCGTTATAAAGAAAAAGTATGGGAGAAATATTCTTCCGGTGGATTTAAATCACATTTTTTGTGAAACTGAATGTTCATTTAAGAAAGACAGACAGAGGTCATTTTGATTATTATTTTTCAAAATGGCCTCTGTTTATTTGAAGATAGTATTGCAAGGAGGGAATTTAAATGATAACGAAAGAATCAGAAGTTATCTTAAACAGGAAAGGAGCCAGGAAAGTAAACGAAATTCCTAAAGAGGTCTTACAATTACTACAGCAAGGGAAAGTAGAAAGTGTTAATCTAACAGAATGGCTAGCTATAAATCATATTGAACTACTCAAAAATGTCTTACCTTTAATAGGACTCAAGAATAGTTTGGAAAGCATAGTAGCTGAATTAGAAAAACAGAACGTGGAAACAGGAATGAAAGTCATACGAATAACAGGAACTTTATTGGATGAAATTATACTCAAAGAGAATGAAGGAAACAAGGAAGATGTATTGTTAAAATTATCTAATCATATTTCAGATAGTGTACGATGTTGGGCAGCGTTTATGAATAAAAAATCAAATAACACATTAAAAGATACATTAACGTACATTCGACCTTTTGCAGCGGATCATCATTTTGGTGTTCGAGAAATTGCTTGGATGTCTATTAGAGAAGATCTTTCACAGAATATAGAAAAAAGTGTGGAGTTGTTAGTAGAATGGGCAAAAAGTGAAGATGAGAATATTCGTAGGTTCTCTGTAGAATCTATTCGTCCTCGAGGTGTATGGAGTAAACATATTGAAATATTAAAACAAGAACCTGAAAAAGCACTTCCTATTCTTAATTTACTTAAATCAGATCCATCAAAATATGTCCAAGATTCGGTTGGAAACTGGTTAAATGATGCAAGTAAAACGAAACCGGATTGGGTAATGGACCTGTGTGAAGAATGGGAAAAAGATACTGACATAAAATCAACTAGTAGAATTATTAAAAAAGCTAAAAGAACGATTTTAAAAAATAAGTAATATGTAACTAATAGACTTGTTAGTTGAACGAAGGAACAATCAATCATGTTAAAAAAGAATACTTTGAATAACTATGAGAAGAGCATGTTTTGATCAAAAATTGATTCAAACATGCTCTTTATATTTTCTTTTATAGCAGTGTTATTAATGAAAAGTGATCAAATTTTATTTCAAATCTAAACTTCCGTACTTTTTATTGTAACTTTTATTCTAATAGTTCGTTCTTCACGTGTTAAAGTTTTGTCAATCATTCAAGAGCCTTTCATTTTATATAAATCACTTATTATTTGTGTTTTTTTAATAGCGGACAAAATATATCGGATTATGTACGTGAAAAAAATATTGATAGAATTGAAAGAATATTTTATAATTTTAAATTATATCTTTGTTTCGAAAAATGGAATTAAAGTTCCGAAATTCGGAACAAAAAGGAGATAGGATGAGTATAAATAAAACGGCAGTGAAGACAATGGATATTTTAGAGTTATTTTATGAGCATGAAGAGTTAAGTTTAACAGAGATGGTTCAGCTTACAAATATGCCGAAAACATCTGTTTATCGTTTAATCGGTTCGCTAGAAGAAATGGAGCTTTTACAAAAAAATGAGAAGGGGAAATATCGCCTTGGAGTCGTTTTTTTACGGTTTGGGCAACTTGTTTCACAAAGATTATCAGTAAGAAATATTGCGATTCCATATATGAAAGAGCTTAGAGATAGTTTAGGGCAGGCAGTTAATTTAATTATTCAAGATGGTAATGATGCAATTTACGTTGAAAAGATGGAAGGAGTTCAGCCGGTACGTGTTTATACAGCGGTTGGAAGAAGAGCACCTCTTTATGCGGGGGCATGTCCGAGAATTTTACTATCTTATTTTTCTGAGGAAGAGAAAAGGAAGTACGTAGAGAAAACCGATTTAAAACAGTTTGCGGATGGAACAATCGTGAATAAGGAACATTTGCTAGAAGTATTACAACTAGCGAAAAAGGAAGGTTACACAATTAGTTATTCTGAATTAGAAAATCATACAGCGGCTATAGCAGCTCCGATTTTTGCAAATAATGGAACGGTTGTAGCAGGTATTAGTATTTCAGGTTTAGCAATTGAGTATGGCGAAAGTAACATTTCATATTTTACTGCGAAAGTGAAAGAAACAGCATACCGCATTTCGAAAGAACTCGGCTTTTTGGCATAGAAAGAGGGAATGGGATGAAATTTTCTGCGTTAGGGGATCAAGCAATTATTGTTACGTTTGGTGAAGAAATTAGGATGGATATATACGGAAAAGTGCAGCGATTATTTCAAGCGTTGAAACAACATCCATTTACAGGAATGGTTGAATGTGTGCCATCGTTTACTTCATTAGCAATTTATTATAATTTGTACGAAGTATGGATGCAAAATGAGAGAAGTGAAAGGTCATATGATTACGTTTGCCAATATATACAGGAGCTGTGTGATTCATATAAAGAAGAAGTGAACGAGAATGTGAAACATATTTCTATACCAGTTTGCTACGGAGGCGAATATGGGCCGGATTTAGAAGAGGTCGCACATTATCAAGGTTTGCAAGTAGAGGATGTTATTCGTATACATAGCGAAACAACATATTTTGTGTATATGTTAGGTTTCACACCAGGATTCCCATATTTAGGGGGATTATCAAAACAATTAGAAACACCTAGAAAAGAAACACCACGGTTACAAATTGCTCCTGGTTCGGTAGGGATTGGTGGAAAGCAAACAGGTATTTATCCGCTTGAAACACCGGGTGGATGGAATATTATCGGCCGAACACCGATTTCATTATTTAATCCAAGAGAAGAATCACCTACCTATATTCAAAGTGGTATGTATTTACGTTTTATCCCGGTAACAAGGGAAGAATACGTATCGCTAGAGGGGGCTAAAGAATGGATGTAGAGGTTTTACATGCGGGGATGCTTACAACAGTCCAAGATTTAGGACGATTTCATTATCAACAGTATGGTGTACCAGTTGGCGGTGCGATGGATAAAAATGCACTTAGGCTAATCAATATGTTAGTCGGTAATGAAGAAAATGAAGCAGGTTTAGAAATGACGATAATGGGACCTAAATTGTTACTAAAGAAAACGACTTTGCTCGCGATTGGCGGAGCGAATTTGGAACCGTTATTGAATGGAGAACGAATTCCGTTATGGCGTCCTATTTTAGCAGAAGAAGGCAGCATGCTTTGTTTTGGAAAAGCGAAACGTGGGTGCAGAGCATATGTAACATTTGCTGGTGGTATTCATATTGATCATACAATGGGAAGTAAAAGTACATATATGCGAGCTGCTATTGGCGGGATTGAAGGAAGGATGCTCAAAAAGGGTGACTATTTTCAAATTGGTACGCACGCAGAAATGGCGAGTCGTTTCATTCAGAACTTACAAAAGGAAGAGCGAATAAAAACAAAATGGGCAATTCGAAATAACGTCTTACCAAAATATAAGAAGCATCCTACGCTTCGCGTCATAACAGATTTTGAATATAATCAGTTTACAGAAAAAAGTAAAGAGTCATTTTTTATGAAAGAGTATAAAGTGTCCAATTATGCTGATCGCATGGGATATAGGTTTGATGGGGAAGTTTTAAATAGAGAAATAGAACAAGAAATTCTATCAAGTCCTGTTACATTTGGAACCATTCAAGTTCCAAATGGTGGGCAGCCTATTATATTAATGGCAGATAGGCAAACGACAGGTGGCTATCCGAGAATCGGAAATGTCATTTCAGTAGATTTACCTCTGCTTGCCCAGCTGAAACCAGGGGACTATGTAACTTTTGAAAAAGTTTCTATAGAAGAAGCGGAGCGATTGTACATAGAGCAGGAAGAAAATATGAAACTATTAAAGAAGTTCATCGCTTTACGAAGCTGAGAGTAGGAGGGAAATATCGTGACGACAATCGATTTGAATTGTGATCTAGGAGAAAGTTTTGGAGCTTATAAAATGGGGAATGATGATGAGATTCTTCCGTTCGTTTCCTCTATAAATGTTGCTTGTGGTTTTCATGCGGGTGATCCGATCGTTATGCGTCAAACAGTTGAAAAAGCTTTGAAACATAACGTAGCAATAGGGGCGCATCCTGGATTTCCTGATTTAATTGGATTTGGAAGAAGAAACATGAATGTTTCAGCAAGTGAAGTATATGATTACGTTTTATATCAAATTGGTGCATTAGACGGGTTTGTGAAAGCGGCAGGGGCGAAGATGCATCATGTGAAACCGCACGGTGCCCTATATAATATGGCGGCAACTGACCCAGCAATTGCAGATGCAATCGTAAAGGCAATTTCTCATATGAACCCGGATCTATTACTTTACGGATTAGCAAATAGCGAGGCGTTTATACAAGCTGCAGAAAAATATAAAGTAACATTCATGCAAGAAGTTTTTGCTGATCGTACGTATAAGCAAGATGGGACATTAACAAGTCGTACAGAAAAAAATGCACTTATAACAGATGAAGGCGAAGCGATAAAACAAGTGCTTCAAATGGTAAAAGAAGGATATGTAGAAACGGTGAATGGAGAGAAAGTAACAGTTCAGGCGCAAACAATTTGTTTGCATGGCGATGGAGAGAAAGCGGTACAATTTGCGGAGAGAATATACAGAACATTCGAACTTAATGGTGTTTCTATATGTGCACCGAAATAAAAAATGAGGGGAAGTGCTGGAAATGATTAAATTAATTGGGATACTACTTGTTGCAGTTGGCTTTCTATTTAGGTTAAATACACTATTAGTAGTAATGGTTGCAGGAATTGTTACTGGTATGGTTTCAGGATTAAGTTTTTATGACGTCATCAGCATGTTCGGTAAATTTTTTATAGAAAATAGATATATGTCTATGCCTATTATACTAACTTTACCTGTAATCGGAATTTTAGAGCGTTATGGTTTAAAAGAAAGAGCAGAAGCACTTATAACGAAATCAAAAGGGGCAACAACTGGAAGAGTATTAATGTCATATTTTACAATAAGAGAATCATCAGCGGCACTAGGGCTGAATATTGGTGGTCATGCGCAAACAGTAAGACCGCTCGTTGCACCAATGGCAGAAGGAGCGGCACAAGGTAAATACGGTAAACTTCCGGAAAAATTAAGAGAAAAGATTAAAGCAAACGCAGCTGCTGCGGAAAATACAGCTTGGTTTTTCGGAGAAGATATTTTTATCGCAACTGGTGCGATTTTATTAATGAAAGGATTCTTCGATTCAGTAGGTATGCATGTCGGAGTATGGGATATGGCGCTTTGGGGTATTCCAACAGCAATATCCGCACTAATCGTAAGTTGGATTAGATTCAGAAGGTTTGATAAATATATAGCGAAAACAATGAAGGCAGAAGGAAAACAAGAGAAGGAGGCTATATAAGATGAACATCATAACTATGGATACAATTTATTATGTATTAGGTATAATCGTTGCCTTTATCGCTGTGCGTATCGCATTCGATCGTGAACATCCAAACCGATTCGGTTCTAGCTTATTTTGGGCATTATTCGCAGTTACATTTTTATTCGGAAATGTAATACCTTCGTTTTACGTTGGGTGTATCGTGCTCGCTATGGTCGTGTTAGCTTCATTGAATAAAGTAACAAAATCTCAGGAGAAAGAAGTACCTGTACAAGAACGTGTGAAACATGCTGAGAAATTAAAAAATAAAATTTTCATGCCTGCACTTTTAATTCCTATTTTTACAATTATCGGTACGTTAACGTTAGGGAAAATCAAATGGGGAAATGTATCCCTTGTAGATCCAGATAAAGTAACGTTAGTTGCATTAGCGTTAGGAGCATTACTCGCATTCGTTGCGGCGATGCGTATTACAAAATCGAAAATAACGACGCCTGTTCAAGAAGGAAGTAGATTATTACAAGCTGTTGGTTGGGCAGTTATTTTACCACAAATGTTAGCAGCACTTGGCGGCATTTTTGCGAAGTCTGGTGTTGGACAAGTCGTTTCTGATTTAGTTGGAAAAGTGTTACCGACAGAATATCCATTCGTTGCTGTTATGGCGTACTGTTTAGGAATGATGCTTTTCACAGTTGTAATGGGGAATGCATTCGCAGCGTTTGCAGTAATCACTGGCGGAATCGGATTACCTTTAATTGTTCAAATGCACGGCGGGAATCCAGCGATTATGGCCGCACTCGGCATGTTTGCTGGATATTGCGGAACACTGCTTACGCCAATGGCAGCAAACTTTAATATCGTTCCAGCAATGCTTTTAGAGTTAAAAGATAAAAATGCTGTTATTAAAGCGCAAGTACCCATCGCGCTTTCAATCTTTATCATAAATATGTTTATTATGTACGGCTTAGTATATCGTTTCTAATTAGGAGGGAAAACGATGAAAACAGTATTATTAACAGGGTTCGATCCGTTCGGCGGAGAAAGTATCAATCCAGCTTGGGAAGTCGCAAAAAGTTTGCATGAAAAAACAATTGGAGAATACAAGATTATAAGTAAACAAGTTCCAACTGTATTTCATAAATCAATAAAAGTTTTAAAAGAATATATAGAAGAACTGTCGCCGGAAATGATTATATGTATCGGACAAGCTGGGGGTAGACCAGATATTACGATAGAGCGTGTCGCAATTAATATTGATGATGCAAGAATTGCTGACAATGAAGGGAATCAGCCGGTGGATGTACCGGTTGTTGAGGAAGGACCTGCTGCCTATTGGTCCACGCTCCCAATGAAAGCAATCGTAAAAAAACTTCGCGAAGAAGGCATACCGTCATCTGTTTCACAAACGGCAGGTACATTCGTTTGTAATCACTTATTCTATGGACTTATGCATGAACTAGAAAAATATGATATGCAAATAAAAGGCGGATTCATTCATATTCCGTTCTTACCAGAACAAGCGAGTAGCTATCCAGGGCAACCGAGTATGTCACTTTCTACTATTAGTAAAGGGATAGAGTTGGCAATCGAGGTAACAACGGAAGTAGAAGTAGATATTGTAGAAATTGGGGGCGCGACGCATTAAGTAAAATGAAATGTACAACACCTCCTGTAAACAACTGGTATAATAAGTATAGGAATATACATAGAGGTGATTTTTGTGCAATTTGAAGAAGTTCGTTCAATTTTAGAAAAAGCGAAGAAAATTACTGTATTAACAGGCGCAGGAGCCAGTACAGAAAGTGGCATCCCAGATTTCCGTTCAGCAAATGGGTTGTATGCTGATGCGAATGTGGAGATGTACTTATCGAGAGGGTACTATAACAGAAGTCCGAAAGAGTTTTGGAAGCATTATAAAGAAATATTTCAAATTAATACGTTTCATCAATATAAAGCTAATCGTGGACATCGCTTTTTAGCTGAGCTAGAAGAACAAGGGAAAGATATAACAATTTTAACGCAAAATATCGACGGTTTACATCAATTAGGTGGTAGTAAACATGTCATTGATTTACACGGAACACTTCAAACAGCACATTGTCCGAAGTGTAAAACGGGTTATGATTTACAATATATGATTGATCATGAAGTACCGCGCTGCGAGAAGTGTAATTTCATTTTAAATCCAGATGTTGTTTTATACGGAGATACACTGCCGCAATATCAAAATGCGATTACACGTTTATATGAAACAGATGTGTTTCTCGTTATGGGAACGTCATTAAAAGTACAGCCTGTCGCATCTTTCCCGGAAATTGCAAAGAGGGAAATTGGAGCAACAACCATTTTAGTAAATGAAGAGTTAACAGGGCAGGAATATAACTTTGATTTTGTTTTTCGACAAAAGATTGGTGAATTTGTTGAAGGGTTATCTTCAAATAAATAAGTTATCGTAAAAAAACTGAGGTGCAATGTATCTACCTCAGTTTTTTGTATTCATGATATTGTATTGTAAGGGGAATGGTAATAAATAGGATGCGAAATCCGAAAACTGAAAATTAAATCTTTTCTTTCTTTTGTAACTAATATAAAATTCTATATATATCATATAAATAAATTTGATACATAATGAGTTATCCCGTTATTTGCGAGCAGTAAGACTCCCATCTGAAAAATTCGGCACAGGCGAAGAAATTAGGTGGAAGATTAACCGCTTGTAAAAGCCCGATTGTTGTGGGCTAATAAACAGAGGACCACTCTGTTTAAAGTTTCAATTTATGCGTAGAAGTTAATAGAATGAAGCGAGGGAGCGAAATGAGACAGAACAAGGAGAAAAAGAAACAACCGAAAAAGAAAAAGACTCATATTCCATTTCGGTTAAATGTACTATTTTTTATCGTCTTTCTTTTATTTTCAGCTATTATTATTCAACTAGGTAAAGTGCAAATCATTGATGGAGAAACGTATCGAAATGAAGTGAATAAAAAGGAAGATGTGACGGTGAGTACGCCTGTTCCTAGAGGGAAAATGTTTGATCGAGAAGGCAAAGTAATTGTAAATAACAAACCACTACGAACCGTTACATATACGAAAATGAAAGGAGTAGACTCGAAAGAAGTTTTAAAAGTAGCGAGAGAGTTAGCAGGGCTAATTGAAATGTCGCAAGAGGATATGGATAAGTTAACAGAGACAGATAAAAAAGATTTTTGGATGCAGTTAAATGAAAAAAGGGCTGCAGAAAAAGTAACGAAAGCAGATGAGAGTAAATTTAGGAAGCAGGAAATAGAAGGGAAAGAATTAGATAAAAAAGTAGAAGAGTTGCGTCGGGAGAGAATTACACAAGAAGAATTAAAGGAGCTTTCAAAAGATGATTTAGAAGTATTAGCAATTAAAAGTAAAATGAATACGGGATATAAAATGACGCCGCAAATCGTTAAAAAAGATGTAAGTCAAAATGAATATGCAATCGTTAGTGAAAGATTAGCAAGCTTGCCGGGGGTAGATACGACAGTAGATTGGGAACGTGAATATCCAAATGATAAAATCCTTCGTTCTATACTTGGTAGCGTTTCTAATGAAAATGAGGGATTGCCAAGAGAACAATTAGAGTATTATTTAGTTCGTGATTACAACCGAAATGATCGTATTGGTAAGAGTTACATCGAAAAGCAATACGAAGATGCATTACATGGAATGAAAGAACAATCTAGAAATATTACAGATAAAGCAGGGAATATTATTCGGACTGAAAAAGTGACTGAAGGAAAAAGTGGAAATAACTTAATGTTAACGGTTGATATGGATTTGCAAAAAAAGGTAGAGGAAAGTCTTGAAAAAAATTTACGAGCGTTTCATTCTTCAGAACCGATGATGGATCGTGCTTTCGTTGTAATGATGAATCCGAAAAACGGTCAAATTTTATCAATGGCAGGAAAGAAAATTGTAAATAAAGATGGCGTGATGCAAATAGAAGACTACGCATTAGGGACGATGACAAGTTCCTATGAGTTAGGATCAACTGTGAAAGGGGCTACTTTATTATCTGGATACCAAGCAGAAGCGATTAAACCGTTTACGCATTTCTTTGATGCGCCAATGTACTTTAAAGGAAGTACTAAGCCGAAAAAATCATGGAAAGATTTTGGTGATATTGATGATTTAAGAGCTTTACAAGTTTCGTCGAACGTTTATATGTTTAATACAGCATTAAAAATGGCGGGGATTAATTATGTGCCAAACAATCCGTTAGATATTAAACAAGAGACATTTAATAAAATGCGTTACTATTTTAGACAATTTGGTTTAGGTGTATCGACTGGTATTGACTTGCCAAATGAATCAATTGGTCAAATGGGTAGAACTGATAATATACCAGGCTTTTTACTTGATTATGCAATTGGACAATATGATACATATACACCGCTACAGCTTGCTCAATATATTTCAACAATTGCAAATGGCGGTTACCGAATGAAACCACAAATTGTGCAAGAAATTAGAGAGCAGCCAAACCGCCCAGAGGATGTCGGAAAAGTTATTCGATCAATTGAACCGGTTGTTTTAAATCGAGTGGATATGGACACGTCATACATTAATCATGTAAAAGAAGGGTTTAGAAGAGTTTTTCAAGAAGCTGACGGAACAGGTACAGGAACGTTTAAAGGCTTACCGTATAAACCAGCTGGAAAAACAGGAACAGCTGAGACGGTATATGGTGGAGAAAGTGATATTGGAAGAGATGAGAACTATAACCGAAAAAAATGTTATAATTTAACTCTTGCCGGCTATGCGCCATATGATGCTGATCCGGAAGTAGCTTTTTCAGTTGTTGTACCATGGGTGAATAATGATAAATCAGGGGTTAATTCCGCGATTGGTAAAGAAATTTTGGATGCGTATTTTGACTTGAAAGCGAAAAGATCAAATGCAAATTCAGTCCCGGTAGAACAGCCGAACAAGGCCCAGTAAAAATAATATCACTGCACAGGAATATATTGTGCAGTGATATATTTTTTGAGTTATTTTATAAGGTGGGAATGGATATGAAAGAGGAGATTAAGAGAGGTTGGGGGAAGTACATACTATTTATACTTGTTATGGTAATAGCCTATCATTCTTTTACGTTATGTAAGGTAGAAGGGAAATCCATGCAGCCGACTTTAAATGAAGAAGACTACGTATTTGTAAATAAAGCAGCAGTACATTTTTCTAACATACAGCACGGGGAAATTGTCATTATTAAAGAAGAGGACGAATCGAAATATTATGTGAAAAGGGTAATAGGGCTACCTGGTGACGTAATTAACATAACGAATGGAACTGTATATGTAAATGATAAAAAACAAGTAGAGCCGTATACAAATAAAGATTTATTCAACAATACACAAGTATTTTACAATTTCCAAAAGACAAAGATTCCACCAAATAAGCTATTTGTCATGGGAGATAACCGTGAACTTAGTAGGGATAGTCGCAATGGCTTAGGATATATTGAAGAAGATAACGTGATAGGAAAAGTAGAATTTGTGTATTATCCTTTTTCAAAAATGAAAATTATAGAATAAGTGGGGAATTCATAAAGCCCCACTTATTAAAGTTTCACTTTATTTTCTTTAAAAAACCTTTTGGATTAAAAGATATGAAAAATTTATGTTTAGATTCATCGATTATGAAATTGTTATTTTTAGCTAAAAACTCTTCCACGGCTTCCATCGGGCCAGGGCCCCAATCTGGAAGGAGAGGATTTCCGTTAATACATGTATCCTCTACAATAATGTAACTACCAGTGGTTACAATAGATTTATAAAGTAAGAGTTCTTTTGATACATGTTCTTTACTATGATCAGAATCTAAAATAACTAAAATCACATCATCAGGTTTGCGCATACTTACTATTGTTTGGACGGCCTGCACAGAAACAGAAGATGCTGTTAAATACGTAATCCGATTATGTGATGGCCGATTTGGCTGCGGAGTTATATCGATAGTAAGTACGTGACCTTTTCCGATTAAATCTAACATAGAAGCTAAATACAGTGCACTACCACCATGAAAAGTCCCGCATTCAATAATTAAATCGGGCTTTAATTCATAAATGATTTCTTGATACAAAAAGAGATCAGAGGGAAGTTTGCAGATGGGAACACCGAACCAGTAGGTATCTTTTAACCAAACGTGGCTGTCGTAATACTGTTTTAAAAATTCACTGCTTGTAGTATCGATTTTAAATGCTCCTTTCTAAAAAGGATTCTTTCGTTTGACGTAAAGTATTTACGTATGAAAGTTGTACTATATATTATGTGATAAGGAATTGTAAGGCGAGTGTTTTCACTTGAAAATAAGCCAAATAACTCATGTGGAAAATCAATTGCTTACAAAAGAAGGTGTAATTGAAAGGAAATGATAGTATGTATACATACACAATTTGCTTCATTAGAAAAGGAAATAAAATACTCTTACTAAATAGAAATAAAAAGCCGAATATGGGAATGTGGAATGGTGTTGGGGGAAAAATTGAAGATAATGAAACGCCATATGAAGGAATAATTAGAGAAACGCTTGAGGAAACAGGCATAGGTCTTCCAAGTGTAACGTATAAAGGGAATGTGATTTTTAAAAGTAAGGACGAGCCTCGAGGTAGTGAAGGGATGTACGTATTCCTTGCTGATTTGCCAGAGGGAGTACAAATGGATACACCGTTAAGTACTGATGAAGGTATATTAGAGTGGAAGGAAATTGGATGGATATTAGATGAGAATAATAGAGGTGTAGTTAGTAATTTACCAAAATACTTACCGCTAATATTAACAGAAGAAAATATGTTAGAGCATATATTCACGTACGATAACCGGAATATTATTAATTACACAACTGCATTTTTGACAGAAGATGATGCGAACAAACGATATGAAAAACAACTCGTTTCTCAATAGAAGATAGGATGAAAAACTACACTTATACTTTAGTTGAAAAAATATATATGTTAGGTGATTACATGCTGAAAAAATATACTTTATTAGCCAAAGTTGTAACACAAACTTTCGTTACTTAAATTAAAACAAAAAAGAGATGGCATATCCATCTCTTTTTTGTTTTCGTATGCTCCATGATTAGTTGCGAATCGCTTTAATGATAAAGCGATGTTGCTTCACATCAAAATAGCCTTTTTGCAACATAATCTCATGTATGCGATATAATTCCTCATAATACCTTTCGACAGTAAAATCAGGAATTTGCCACGGAATCGCTTTTAAATAATAGACGATAGCGCCAATATCATAAAAGCGTTGAAGAGGGAATTCTTCCTTTGCATCTAAAATAGTAAATCCATTTTCCTTTAGCTCATTACAGGCAGTTTCGAGTGACCAACTTGCAAATTCGCTATTTAGTGGTGTGCCAAACTGCTTATTAAGTTCTGCGCAATCAAGACCACCAGCTTGTTGTGTAAGAAATATTCCATTAGGAGAAAGGATTCGGTTTACCTCAGAAGCAGCATAGGATTCATGTTGGTTCACAATTAAATCAAATTGAGCATCTTGAAGCGGTAGGGCATCATCATCCTTTACTTCTACAACAATAACCCCTAAAGGCTCTAATTTCTTTCGGGAAATTGGCACGTTTGGAGCGTAGCCCTCAGTAGCATAAATAGTTGGCGGGAACGGTTGTAACATAGATAAAAGCTCTCCACCGCCAGTGCCCATATCTAGCATTGATTTTGCGTGTTGTATAAGCTGGAAAGCAGTGCTACCGTACGACCACGATAAAGGCTCACTTTTCATTCGACCCGTTTCTGAAATGAAAGAAAAATCCCAGCCGCTAAAATTTGTATTTGCACTGTCTAATAAAGTTAAAAATAATGGATCACGTTTCATAATTGTACCCTCCTATTTTGTAAATGAATGATATGATGAGAAAAGTAAAAAGGAGGACCTCTTATAAAAGTGAAACGGATTTACGTTTCGTGTTCGAATAGATGCATATAAATTCGCTCCTTGCGAGAATGATTATTTATATATTCGGGATTTTTGAGTGGAATTCCTTTGAAATATAAAGAGAAGGTAGATATTTAATGAAAAATTGGATTGAGTTTACAGATAAAGAGTACGATCGAATTTGGGATAAAGTATATAGTGACTATGAATTTTCACCAAGTGTTTCAATATTTCCATCGTTTAAAGTACCAGGACCGTTTATCACATATGACATCTCTCATTATTTTGGAGAATCGGTAGATTTAAATGTATATGATGAACTTGAAGAAAAAGCATTAAAAGTTTTCAAAGAGAATACAGCATTGAATGAATATATGATGGCACTAGATTGGCAACATGAGTGTTATTGGGTAAATCCACACTTAGAGTTTGAAAGAAATGAATTTTATGAGTGGCGTATACCAATATTTCCGAATGGTGATTACTATTTCTTTATTCAGAAAGACTTTAAGTGGGGGTATTTAGGCCATCCTTGGGAGAAGAGTATAACGATATTTGGAAAAGAAATAATAGAGAGTTTTAAACAAAATAAACCGGAAATGTTTCAAAATATTTTAAGGCAGGGATAATGTTTTAAAGAGAAAAAACGCTTATACTTCATTCTTGAAGCATAAGCGTTTTTGTTTTGGCCGTTTTCATTTAAAAATACTTAAAAATAAAAATCTTTTGGTAAAGTACCATTTTTTATCACCGTTCTTAACCCATGTTTTATAATCCAAGGGTTAACAGGATGCTGTTTATCACGTAATTGCTGCAACCATTGAAAAACGAGTTCTTTATCTTCCTTCGTAATATCGTTAATATGATTGGCTACAGATTTTTGAACATACTTAGAAGGGTCATTCATTAATGGTTCAAGAAGCTGTAAATTGTTCTTAAAGTTACCTTTTAGAGCTCCTGTTTTTTTTGCCCAAGGAAGTCTTGGTCTTGTACCTTCAGAAATTAGTCTCCTAATGTGGCTGTTTTCGTCATGAATCCACTGTTGTAAAATATTTAGTGTGTCTTCATGGTACGTTTCAAGAAAAGGCCGAATGGCATATTCAGCAGTATTCCTTTTTGTTATTTCATACATTGCATGGAATGAGGAGTCAAAATCGTTAAGCCCATATTTTTCAACGTATTTTGCGATAGGCATGTACATATAGCCGTTTGTAAATGTACCTACTTCTGTTGTATTTTCTGGTCCCAATGTTTTCAGTAATATATGTATTGCTTCATTAAAATCTTTTTGTAAAGCATTGTGTAATTCATCTGCTATTACTTCAATCCGTTGCTTTAACTCTAAACCTTCAACTTTACATGTTACGGAGGCTATAAAGTTTTTTTTAGAGAAAGTAGAATCGTGTTTACAAATAGAATCAGCCATTTTTTCTGCTAATTCATCATTAAATAAAAATTTTAATGGAACGTATTTACCCATTTTTCCACCTCATTGATCAGTTGAAAATAATTTTTATTTTTTAATCGACAATCCATAAACTAACGTCTCACTAGGAGTCGTAATACTAAAACCAGTCGTCTTATAATCAAGTTTCACTGTATCACCAGTGTAATCTTTCATGAATGAGTCCATTTGTACAATAAGCATTTCATCCTCATATACAATATCATCTGCATTGTATGTATCCCAAACTAAATCAACATCAACGAAAATGCTACAAGAGTTTGTCATTGTTCCTCTAATGCGAATGATCTTTTTATCTTCACGTTCTAATCTATGTATAGCTGCCTTTGCTTCATCAGTAATACGAATGTTCATTGTATCCCAACCTTTATTTTTATTTCTTTTATTATTGCAAAAACAAAAGAAATAGGGAAGTAAAGAGAATTGTAAAAAAAACGAGCAAACAAAATTGTTTGCTCGCTCTACTTTATTTTAGTTCACATTTATCAAGTGGAATCACTTTTGTTTTCTTTGTAAATTTATATCCTAACCATAGTACTAAGAAGAGCGGTAAACCGATGTAAGAAACGAGTACGCCGTTCCAATCGATTGATTCACCCATAAATGCGCCGTAGTTTTGTCCTAAAATTACGATGACGCAAAGTGTAAATGCGAAGATTGGACCGAATGGGAACCATTTTGCTCTATATGGTAAGTCTTTTAAATCTTTTCCTTGTGCGATATATGCTTTACGGAAGCGGTAATGACTAATTGCAATACCAACCCATGCGATAAAGCCAGACATACCAGAAGCGTTTAATAACCAAATATATACAACACCGTCACCGAATAAAGAAGCGATGAAAGCGACGCTACCAACTACTGATGTTGCGATTAGAGCGTTAACAGGTACACCACGGCTATCTAATTTGCCTAAAAACTTCGGTGCTTTTCCTTGACGAGCTAAATCCCAAAGCATACGAGTTGATGCGTACATGCCAGAGTTACCAGCAGATAAAACTGCCGTTAAAATAACAGCGTTCATAACAGAAGCAGCAAAGGCAACGCCCGCTTTTTCAAATACAAGTGTAAATGGACTTACTGTAACATCACTTGCTGCAAGACTTTCAGTTGTATAAGGAATTAATAAACCGATAACGAGAATTGCAAGGATATAGAATAAAAGAATGCGCCAAAAGATCGAACGAATTGCTTTTGGGATATTGCGTTCTGGATCAGACGTTTCACCAGCAGCTACACCTAATAATTCAGTTCCTTGGAAGGAGAAACCAGCAGCCATAAATACACCGATAATTGCCATGATACCGCCGTTAAATGGAGCATCTGCAACAGTGAAGTTTTTAAAGCCGACAGATTCGCCGCCCATAATTCCAAAAATCATCATGAAGCCGACAACTAAGAAGATAATAATAGTAACTACTTTAATAAGTGCGAACCAATATTCAGATTCACCAAAACCTTTAACAGATAAATAGTTTAAGAGAAAAATAATAGCTAAGCATAATCCACTCCAAATGAGGGAAGGGGTATCAGGGAACCAAAATTTCATAATTAATGTTACGGCCGCTAGTTCTGCCGCAATTGTAATCGCCCAGTTATACCAATAGTTCCATCCAAGTGCAAAGCCAAGTGATGGATCAACAAATTTTGTTGCATACGTGCTAAAAGATCCAGTAACAGGCATGTAAGCTGCAAGTTCAGCTAAGCTTGTCATTAAGAAATACACCATAATTCCAATTGCGGCGTATGCGATTAGTGCACCGCCAGGACCAGCTGAATGGATTACACCACCGCTGGCAAGAAATAGTCCGGTACCGATTGTACCACCGAGAGAAATCATCGTAAGGTGACGAGATTTTAATCCGCGTTTTAATTCACCTTGTCCTTGTGTAGTTTGCGTTTTAGAGGTAGATTGATTTGTTGCGCTATTCATGTTCAACACTCCTTTTCTTGTAGGTTAGGAAGGAGCGGGGGAGAAAAATACAAAAAACCGCCAAAGGAATTAGGCGGAACGTTTCACAAATAACCACCCCATCATACCCTTCCGTTAAGATAGCACCCCACGTTTACACGGTAATTTTGTAAACGTGACAGTTCTGTTCCTTTCGGAGACAGCCCCAGCTCATACTTCCAGAGAAGAAATACAAACTTCGGCAACTTTTCCTTTCAAACGGAGTCAGTGACATTCTCTGTGTCTCGTCCGTTTTACTTTTAAAAGTCGCAACCTCTACCTCATCGGATTGATGAGGATTTATATATTGCTAAGATATTTAATATATGGCAATTGTAATGAGTTTCTGAATATATTGCAAGGAATTTTGTTAGGAAAAGTCAAAAAATATCGGTTATTGTATAGGAAACGCTTGCATAACTCCACCCGAACCTACTATTATGTAGCAATAAACAAAGAAAAAATTGTTATACAAATGTTTCGCAAAAAATAATGAAAAACCCTTTAAAATTAAAAGAAAATTCAGAAAATATAATTCGACATAACGATTGAAGGGTATCACTTCTTTTATTTTGTTCTAAAGAAAAAACATATGTGCAAATAAAAAGAGTGAATATTCTTTCTTTTTGTAGTAAAATTGAAGTACTGTTTAATTAAAAAGGGGACATCGTTATGAAATTAGAAACAGAAAGATTACATATTATCCCGTGTACGGAAGAATGGGTTCAGATTGCGAAGAATCAAGGATACAATAGCGGCCCGCATATTGCAGGGCATGTAGAAAATATAAAACAAGATAAGGATTTATTACCGTGGGGTGCGTGGTATGTCATTCGAAAAGAAGATAACATCGTACTAGGGGATATAGGATTTAAAGGGAAACCGAACGAGAAACGTACAGTAGAAATTGGTTACGGTTTTATTGAGAAATATTGGAATAAAGGGTATGCTACAGAATCTGTAGATGAATTAATAAAGTGGGCTTTCCAGACAGGAAAGGTAGATACAATTATTGCGGAGACACTCTTTGAAAATGGTAGTTCGATTCGTGTATTAGAGAAATTACATATGAAGAGAGTAGATACAACAGATACGATGATTAATTGGAAAATAGAAAAATAAAAAATACCGCTCGATATAGTTCGAGCGGTATTTTTTATCATTATGGTAGCATTTGTTTTTGATCTTTCGGATAGCCGCCTGTTGATGCGTTAGAACGATTGGAATGATTACGGACAGCAATGAAAATAGAAATAATAACGACAAGACCAACTGCCACGTAAGAAAGTGAAATAATAGTTGGATCCACTTTAAATGTTGTAAGTAGTGTACGAATATTCGTAAAGATAATAAGGCCACCAACTAATACCCCAAGTAAATGAGGTGGAACGATACGTACTAACCATGCGGCAA
Organism: Bacillus cereus group sp. N12; assembly: GCF_016483575.1. Lineage (NCBI taxonomy): Bacteria > Bacillati > Bacillota > Bacilli > Caryophanales > Bacillaceae > Bacillus > Bacillus cereus group sp. N12. The sequence goes on along the minus strand of NZ_JAEHBO010000001.1, from coordinate 70,566 downwards.
TTGGAGCTGCGACAATACCGCCAAGCATTAAGGCGAATACCCAAACCCAGCTTACTTGTTCCCAGCCAAGTGAGATGAAGAAACCAATTGTTGCAGCGAGCGAAACAGGAAACTCACTCGTATCTACAGATCCAATAACTTTTCTAGCTTCATTTCCTCTTGCTAGCAGTACAGGTGTCGTAATTGGACCCCAGCCACCGCCACCAGTTGAATCGACGAATCCAGCGAATAAGCCGAGTGGCACAAGTTGTTTGGCAGACATGCGCTTTTTGGAAGTAACAATTTGTTTTTGAATAATGAATCGTAATAAAATATAAACGCCTAAAGTGAATAAAAATATTGAAATGTACGGTTTAATCACATCGCCAGGTAAATTACTTAAAAAACATGCCCCAACAAATGCCCCAATTGCTCCGGGTAATGTTAATCTGGAAACTGTATATTTATCAACGTTTCCAAATTTGATGTGCGATGCACCAGAAGCTGCGGTTGTAACGACTTCAGCTAAGTGAACAGATGCGGATGCTACAGCTGGTGCAATACCAAACATTAATAATAGTGAGGTAGATGTTACCCCATACGCCATTCCAAGTGCCCCATCAATCAATTGAGCGAAAAATCCAATAATAGCAAAGACAATTAATTTCTGCATAAATAATCCCCCTGTAATAATAAATGAAAAAAGCACTTTTCCCGTATGAGAAAAGTGCCTTTGGTTTTTCCAATCAGCAATAATTAAATTTGTTTCATTATAATACATATTAATCATATAAATCAACTAGGTTTTTAAGTTTTTTGAATTGAATGAAAGAAAAATAAAATATACAATAAAAGGATGGAGAGAAAGGGGAGAAAGACATGTTACGATTTGATCATCTTGTTCACGCAGTGCCTTGTACACCGGAGGAAGCAGCAAAACAAATGCAAGAGCGTGGATTTCATACTGTATTAGGCGGAGAGCATACTACTTGGGGAACTTGGAATAGTTTATGTTATTTTGATTTATCATACATAGAATTTTTAGCTGTGCAGCATGAAGAAAAAGCGAAAGAAGCAGAAAATCCATTAGTACAAGAAACGGTGGTGAAATTACAAAATGGAGAAGGAATGCTACAAATTGCAATTCGAACAGATGCAATTGAAGAACTAGCAGTTAAGTTTAGTAAGCATGGCTTACATACGATAGGGCCATTTGAAGGGAAACGTATGAGAAAAGATGGCCGGCTTTTAGAATGGAAAATGTTATTTGTAAAGCAAGAAGAAAGCGGGCCGAGATTACCTTTTTTTATACAGTGGAATGAAACCGATGAAGAAAGAAGAAACGACTTACGCAACATAGGGACGATCACGGAACATAAAAACAAAGTGCAACACATTGAAGTGATCCATTATGCAGTGAAAAATGTTCGAGACACAGTGCGAAAGTGGAAAGAAGTAATGGGGCTAACTGCAAGTTCAGTCACAAAAAATGAAAAATGGAATGCTGAGTGCCAAAGTGTAGCGTTTGGTGACATTCATGTACAGTTTTGTGAACCGATTGGGGAAGGGCTAGTGAAAGAACAGTTGATTAGGAATGGTGAATATCCTTTTGCAGTGGAGTTTAAAGGGGAGAATAAACGAGAGTATGAAGTGTTAGGTAGTTTGTACATATATGAATAGAGGGGATGTTTTGGAAGAAATAGTAAGAGAGATAGAAAGAAAACTAGAATGGCCCTGTATTGTAAAATGTATAGCCATTACAAAAGGTTTTTCGCATGAGGAGAAATATAAAATTGAACTAGAGAATCGTGAAACGTATTTTGTAAAAGTGTGTGATTCTGCTAATTATGAACGAAAACTAGAAGAATATACGTATATGAAACAAATAGAGTTATTACATATTCCAACGCCCAAGTTAATTCATTTTATAAAACTTGAAGAATTAAATAAATGTGTTCAAGTATTTGAATGGATTGACGGAGTAAATGGTGAAGAGAGCTTACGGAAGTTATCGGTGGAAGAACAGTATGATGTAGGAAGAAAAGCAGGAGAAGTATTAAGGAGAATTCACTCAATTGAAAGAGAAAGTGCAAGTAATAAATGGGAAACATTTAGATGGAATAAATACGAAAGATACATAGAGGCACTAGCAGACTACGAGGTGAATTTTCTGGATTTGAAGCCAGTATTAACCTTTGTAGAAAACCATAAAGACTTATTAAAAAATCGTCTAATCACACTTTTACACGATGATTTCCATCCAGCAAATAGTATGATTCATAACAAGGAGTTTATCGTTATCGATTTTGGTGGATATGATTTTGGCGATCCAATACACGATTTTTATAATGTAGCGATTTTTACTACAAGAATAAGCAAACCATTTGCGGTTGGACAAGTTCACGGTTATTGCGGAGGCGAACCGTCACTTCACTTTTGGCAGCTGTACTCCTTATATGCAGCAATGACATTCCCAGCTGATATCGTTTGGACAAACCGAAGCACACCGCACCTAGTAGATGATATGAAGGAAAGACTAAATGGAATTTTAGAAGAACATAATCATTTTTCGTCCTATGTTCCAAGATGGTATCAATCCTATCATATGGATATAATGAAAAATAAATAACGGAGGGATTCATTTGGATAAAATAGCGGTAATTTCAGATATTCATGGTAATATTCCGGCATTAGAATCTGTGCTGAAAGATATTAAATTAAGAGGAATCGAGCGCATTATTTGTCTTGGAGATTTAGTAGGAAAAGGCCCTCATTCAAGCGAAGTAATTGAAATCATTCGTAAAGAATGCGAAGGCGTTGTAATGGGGAATTGGGATGATTTCATTACAAAACCGACTGAATTTGAAGCATTAAAATGGCATCAAAAACAATTATCAGAAGAACAAAATGACTATTTAAGAAGCTTACCATTTTCGATCGAATTTTTTATGAGCGGAAAACTCATTCGTATGTTTCACGCTTCACCGAGAAGTTTATATGAAAGAATTCAACCACACGCTTCAAGAGAAGAACGTATTAGTATGTTCGAAAATAGTGATCTGACGGAAAATATAGAAGGGGAAAGAAAACCAGATGTCGTTTGCTATGGTGACGTTCACCAAGCGTTCGTTCAAAATTTCAGAGGGAAAACGTTATGTAACGCTGGTAGTGTAGGAAATCCTCTTGAAATTACACAAGCATCCTATTTAATCTTTGAAGGAACGTACAATGAAAAAGAAGCCGCAAGCTTTTCTATTCAACTCGTACGTGTACCGTATGATATTGAATTAGCTATCAGGCTAGCAGAAGAACTCGATATGCCAGACCTTGAAGAATATAAACAGGAGTTACGGACTGCTTTGTATCGAGGGTTTAAGGGAAAGTAAGCCAATCATCATATATCAACGATTCGAGAAAGGATATCGACTTACCGACAAAAAAGTGACATGAATTGTTACTCGTAATTATGTTATGTAAACAAATTGCAGGAGGAGATATCATGAACCGAAAACAACGAATCACAGAAATTGCAGATCACATATTAAAGCTAAACTTAACTCATCCAATAAGAGTTGGAGTAAGTGGTATTACAGCATCAGGAAAAACAACATTTGCAAACGAACTAGCGGAAGAAATAAAAAAACGAGGATTACCAGTAACACGCGCCAGCATTGATGATTTTCATAATCCAAGAGTGATTCGTTATGCAAAAGGAAAAGAATCTGCAAGAGGGTATTATGAAGATGCACACGATTATACAGCTTTCAAAGAAAGATTATTAATGCCTTTAGGACCTAACGGGAATTTACAGTATGAAACGATTTCTCATAATTTAAAAACGGACCTACCTGTACAAAACGCGCCGCTAGTGGCCCCGCCAAATATGGTGTTAATAGTAGATGGAACATTTTTATTGAAAAAAGACGTTGAACATCTATTTGATTATACAATTTTTATAGATACAGATTTTGAGATTGCGAGAAAACGTGGTGCTAAGTGGGAAACTGAAGCTTTTGGAAGTTATGAAGAAGCAGAGAAAATGTTTTTGAACAGGTATCATGCAGCTTGTAAAATGTATATAGATGAGCATAATCCGAAAGAGTGTGCGGATGTTATATTTCAGAATAGTGATTTAGGAAATCCAGAAATTATATTTCATGAAAGAGCGTAATACATAATCAGAAATATATGTATAGTCTTTTGTTTATTGTTATAATTAAATTAATTTTATGAAGCAAATAAAAGGGGATAAGACAATAAAAAACGCAAAAAGGGGACAAGAAATATAATGAATGAAGTACTAGAACTAAAAGAAGAACTACTACAAATTAAAAATAACAATTATGCTGTACCAGAAGACGTAGATGCATATCCATATGCACAGTGGATGCTAGATTATATCGGATCACAGGATGCTGAACTGCGCGATGATTTGATATATAGTACGCTTCACAAATGGATTACAAATGATGTGTTTAGACAAAAAGAATTACGGGGATTAATGCTGCAAGCAATTAGCCCTGATTATTTATTTTATAAAATTGGTGAAAAGGGAACAGACTCTGTTTTTAAACGAGCATTCTCCGTATTAATTCCACCACTTATTTTATCTGTTCATGAAAGAGAACCACTGTTATCTGAAGAACAACTGTACAGTGTGGCAGAACAAGTGCTGGAATATGTATATTTAGAAGAAGATGTAAGAGGCTACGTAGAAGGAAAAGGCTGGGCACACTCTACTGCACATGCAGCAGATGCGCTCGATGCTTTAGCGCGTACAATCCAAAATCGTGAGTTCTCATATGCAATACTAGCTGCCGTTCGTCAGAAGGTACGCTTACATGACTACGTATACATTCACTTTGAGGATGAGAGATTAGTAGCACCAATTATGTCGTTACGTAACCAAAATCTTTTAACTGAAGAAGAGTGGAGCAACTGGTTACATAGTATAGCAACTGTTGAAGACATCCGACATCCGCAGCATGCTATTTTAGTACAAAATATTAGAGCTTTCTTAAGAAGTTTATATTTCATAGCTTTAGAGAAAGAGGGAAGCACTGCCTTTACAGATGATATATTGGAGACTTTAAAGGAAGCACGTAGGTATTAAAAAGGTCCATACTTAGAAAAAATAAGTAGATATTAATATTGAAAAATTTATTAGAACTTTATTTTTACATTGTACCCTTTCAGTATAGGCTGAAAGGGGTGTTAAATGAAAAAAATATTGAAGATAGGAAAGATAATATTTTTTGTTTGTATTAGTATGATTTTTCTTGGAACTGGCGCTGTATTCATATATCATAACTATCAATTAAAAATGGAATCGAAATTAATGAACAATAAAGGTGAACTTATTAATTTCAATAATAAAAAAGTGAATGTTTATTATGAGGGGAGCGGGGAGGAGACGTTTGTATTTATGGCCGGATCTGGAATTGCCGCTCCTGTGTATGAATTGAAAGGCTTATATAGTGAATTTTCAAAAGAAAACAAGATTTCTGTAATTGAGAGAGCTGGTTATGGATACAGTGATGTTTTTCAAGATGATAGAGATATTGATATGATACTAGAACAAACGAGAGAAGCGCTTATTCGAAGTGGAAATAAACCACCATACATTTTAGTACCACACTCTCTATCGGGAATAGAGGCTATTTATTGGGCACAAAAATATCCAAATGAAGTAAAAGGGATTATTGCGTTAGATATTGGTTTACCTAAACAGTACGTAACTCATAAAATAGGCATGGTTGATTCATTAAAAATAAAAGGAATAAATATTTTAACGAAAATTGGTTTTCAGAGATTAGTTCCCTCTATCACTTATAATCCTGAAGTCATTAGGCAATCCTTTTTAAACGAACAGGAAAAAGATATTTATAAAGCGCTTACATACAAGAGGGCTTTTAATGATGATATGAAGCAAGAGCTTTTACAAAGCTACAATAACGGTAAAAAATCAAATTCCTTATCAATCCCAAAAGAAACACCTATTTTATTTATAGATGCGATTGCTAGGCAATATAAAGATTCGAAGTATACAAAGCAAAAAAACGAAGATTATAAGGAGTTTGCTAGCAAGTTATTAATAGCTGATGTAAAAATAATTGAAGGTACGCATAGTATTTATTTATACGCTCCTGATGAAATATACAAATTTGCTATGGATTTTATTAATAATAAAGTAGTGAAGAACTAAGCTATTGTTATTTTAGCGACGAAAGGTCTATACATAATGAAAGTATATAACATATTAATTGTTGAAGACGATTTGATTATAGGAGATTTATTACAAAAAATTTTGCAACGCGAGAAGTATAATGTGTATTGGGAGAAAGAGGGAAGGAAAGTTCTTGATGTAATTCATGACATAGATTTAGTCATAATGGATGTTATGTTACCAGGCGAAGATGGTTATCAAATTACAAAGAAAATAAAAAATCTAGGACTAAATATTCCAATTATATTTCTATCAGCTAGGAATGATATGGATAGTAAACTAAAAGGTTTGACTATTGGAGAAGAATACATGATAAAACCTTTTGATCCTAGAGAGTTGCTGTTAAGGATTCAGAAAATGTTAGATAATCAATATGGTACTTTCGCGCAAATTAACCATTTATTTATAGATGCAGAATATAAAAGAGTTTTCATAAATGGTTTGCGTGATGAAGTTGCTTTTACTGCAATTGAGCGTAAAATATTCTTCTATTTATATGAAAATAGAGATAGAATTCTAACAAAAGAACATTTCTTTGATTACTTATGGCAACTTGAAGATAGAAATCAAAATATCATGAACGTACATATAAAAAAAATTAGGGCCAAAATCGATGATAAAACAGGTGATATTATTCAAAATATTTATGGAGAAGGGTATAGACTAAATACCTATATGAAGAAATGAACTTAAAGAAAAAATATCAGTTACTACTATTCTCCGCTATTGTTAGCGTACCTCTGTTATTGTTGTCGATTAGTATTTTTGTATCAGTTATTTATAATGTTGCCTTTAAAACTAAAAATAAGAACATTCCTTTTCACGAATCCTTTGCATATCCTACTATGTTAATCATATTTTTATTATCACTATTAGTATTAGCTTTTGTATTTTCAAAATCGATAAACTCATTATTAAATAAAATTAATGTATTAAATCAAACGATTCGAGATTTAGCTAGTGATAAAAAAATCCCTAATATAATAGATGTCAAAAGTGATGATGAGATGGGAGAACTGATTAGGTCAGTAAACCTGCTTATAGAAAGAACAACTTATCGAGAATTAGAACTACAACAACAGGAACAAATAAAAAAAGAGCTATTAAATAAATTACGGCATGATATTAATACACCCTTAACTGCAGTTAGATTACAATTATATTATTTAGAAGGCGAATACGAAGCACAAGCGCCAGTACTTGAATCACTGTATGAGCAGATACAATATATAAGTGATTTAACTAACGAATTTAATATTCAATCTACAGAGACCTTAGAGAATACTTATATTGTGAATGATGAAGTGAATATACATAATTTAATAGAAAATATGATTAAAAAATGGAGCTATTTGTATAGCATTCATAAAATTGAATTAGTATATAATTCACAAGATAAAGAGTTGACATGGAATAGTAATGAGTTATGGATTCAAAGGCTATTTGATAACATTTTTCAAAATGTCCTTAAACATTCACAAGCTAAAAAACTTGAGATCCTCATAGACAATGATATTGTTTCCTTTAGAGATAACGGGGTTGGGTTTGATATGAATAGTAAAGGAACGGGACTCGGTTTGAAAAATATTGAAGATATATCAAAGATGTTCGATATAAAATACACTTTACAATCAAATAGTGAGGGGACTATGTTTTCATTTGAAAACACTTAAGTTTAAAACAAATTACATAAAACCAATACTTCCCAACCATACTAATAAAATGTGTTGGAGGTGAGTTTTATGGATAAAAAAGACTTTGAAAAAGTTTATAATGAATACTTACACCAAGGGGAAGAGCAAGCTCAATTAGAAGTAGCTCAGGAAGTTGATTCAGGAGCAGAACAAATTGTTGCCGTTCGTAAAAATGATGATGGGGATTTAATTGCCTTTAAAACAAGTAGCGGGAGAGAGTTAGATTATATTACTGCTCTTGATGAAGCAAAATCAGGAAAGCTAGCTCATGTGGACGTATTTCATAAGTATGGTAGAGATATTATACGTAGTGAACCGGATGGTCTAAAGGAAAATAACTTAGATAATTTACCATCATTTTAAACGGGTAAACTCCAAGAAGAGAATGTTCATTTTGATATTCTCTTCTTTTTTTTACAAAGCTTTCCCTACAAATAGAAGGTTCATTTCTAAAGTGAAATTATACTTTTAAAGAGCTCTCTAAATTTCTCTTTATCTTCTGCTGTAAATGGTTTTGGCCCCTTTGTGCGCTTGCCGCTTTTTCGAACCATTGCACTTAAATAACGTGTTTGTAACAATTGGTCAATGTTTTCATTCGTATACTTGTAACCTTTATGGTGTAGAACGATACAGCCTTTTGCTAAAGCGAGCGAAGCAAGACCGTAATCTTGCGTTACGATTAAATCTTCTTTTTTTGCTAACTGCATAATCCGGTAATCCGCAGCATCTGCTCCGGAATCAACATAAATTGTTTCCACACCTGCTGGCTGCTTAGCATTAGAATAATGAGAAAAGCTAGTAACGAGGGTTACAGGGATTTCTGCATTCGTAGCTTCAAAAATAATTACATCTTTTACAGGACAAGCATCTGCATCAACGTAAATTTTCATTATTATCACTCCTATAAATAGGTTCGTGTTGATAATAATGGTAGAATTAGGTTTTGTCAAACGAGTAATATCTTCCGCAATTTAATACGTATGTATTTTTATAAGATAAACGAATATTTCGAACTAAATAACGAATGTACTATAGATTTTAATAAGTGGTTATATGTAGTGATGTGAAAATTTCTTAATACGAAAGTATTAGGAAGTTTTATTTGAATTTCATTCTGCGGATTGATTTTTAATAGCGTTTATTTGGATAAAATAGCGATTGAATATATATAAATAAAATGTATTTTAAATTAGAGGATCATTTCATGTTACTGCTCTATGCAATGGTTTCAAAAGATAAGTAAGTCTGAAATTAATCAGGAGGGCCGAATGAGGAGTTTAGATTTATCACAAACAACTATTAATATATCAAAAAATGATCTTATTTATAAAACGAATGATGATAAGTATTGGGTGTATGAAGTGATTTTTCAATTGCAAGAAGGAATACCACCTCATAGCCATCCGTTTGGAGAAGATTGTGCCGTTGTGTTGTCAGGTCATTTGGATTATTATATTTCAAATAAAAAAATAATTCGTGCATCAAAAGGAGAGGTAGTGTTTGGATGGAAGAACCATATACATGGCTATAAAAATAATGAAATGGAACCATTGCATCTATTAATTTTCGTTGCGCCGAATAAAATCGGACTAGAATATTTACCCGATGATGATCCGAAAATTGTGCATGTACCGGAAGGAAAGCGAATGATGAAGCTTTCCGAATATCAAGTAGTACATTCTTCTTTTTCTTCTTTTGAAAGAATAAAAATAGATGGTGAATATTCAGAAGCATATAATGAGAATGGACTTATGGCATTTATTGATATTGAAAATAAACAAATATATATATTTGAGGGTGAGAATGCGGAGATAAAAACTTCAAATCCCATAGTATTTATTAAGTATACAGCTAGATTGTGAGAATGGAGAGTTGATTTTCTCTATTTATAATAAATGTGTAGTTAGGAATATGAAAGAGGACTATTAAGGATGGGCGGAAAGGTGAATTAATCATAATGAGTTACAATTTATAAGAATCATTCTTAGAAGTAGGAAAGAAATATAGAGAAAAACGAAAAATCTGGAAAAGAAAGCCCCCTGTATCAATCATCAGGAGCTTTCTTATAATTTAATTTTGGAATGAAGCTTCTTTTCATTATTTTTTGCTAACTTATTATCTGGAGTTAATGAATAAAGAAGTTTTAAATGTATTAAAAAGTTATTTTATTTCCCGCAAACCAAAATAGCCTCACGTAAACGAGAAATCCCTTCCTCAATTTGATTAATATTCACTTTTCCATAAGATAAACGAATATAACCATCTTTCGCGCCGAAAATACTGCCTGGCATAAAGGCGATTTCTTGTTTTAAACTTTGCATAATGAGTTGTTTTTCGTTTATCGGTTCGTTTAATTTTCCCCATATGTATATACCGCCGGTCGGGTTTGAAAAAGAGATTTTGTCGTGAAGTTGCTCATTTAAGGCGCGAACGATAACGTCTCTTTTTTCCGCTAATTGTTTTCGTAACGGTACGATATGAGACTGAAATGGTACAGTTTCGAAAAATTGTTGCATAAGCCACTGCGGGAAAATGCTCATACCTAATTCCATTTGATGCCTTGCGTCGGATAACCTTTCTACTACAGACTGCGGGGCGACGAGCCAGCCGACTCGTAATCCTGGTGCAATCATCTTTGATAAGGAATGTACATAAATGACTGTTCCATTTTCATCAATCGATTTCAAAGTAGGGCAAGGTTGTTTCTTTTCTAACGTAAGCAAGCTGGATGGATCATCTTCAACGATTGCAATTCGTAAATCTGCGCAAAGTGATAATAGTTTTTTTCTACGGTTTGGATGAAGCATCGTTCCCGTAGGGTTTTGGAAATTTGGATTTAAAAAGATCATTTTAATACGGTGTTTTCTATATAACTCCTGTACATCATCTGGATTAATCCCATGTTCATCGACAGGTAATGGGAAAATACGAATACCTGCTGATTGGAATAGAGGCAGGGAATAACAGTGTGAAGGACTTTCGAAAGCAACAGCATCACCTGGATTTAATAAACATTGTACGATAAGATGAAGTGCTTGCTGAGCGCCGGATGTAATCATAATGGATTGTTCAGTCGCTTCCACTTTTAAATATTCCTTCATATATTTTACTACCGCTTGTCTTAATGGGAGATAACCTTGCGGGTGATCGTAACTTAATGAATGCGTTAACGGTTGTTCTCGCAAAATCGCTTGTAGTTGATCATGAGGATAGAGATTACAACCGAGTTCTCCGTTTGCAAAATCTATAATATTTTCATTTTGTTGTACTTCTGCCCGAATATGGCGAAGTAACGGTAAGTTTGGTAAAAACGTACCACCTTCTACGAAGTTTCTCCAGTTTGGTGTTAATGTTGGAGAAACACCCCACATATGTGTACTTACACGTGTACCTTTACCAGTTGTACTTTCTACAATTCCCATAGCACGTAGTTCATTATAAGCAGTCGTTACTGTACTTCGGTTTACATTTAACTGTGTAGCTAATTTCCGTTCGGAAGGGAGGAAGCTACCTGGAGGAAGTTCTCCATATGTAATACGTTTTTCAATAAAGTCAACAACTTGCTGATAAATAGGGATTTTACTGTCGTTATCTAGCTTCCATTCCATAAAAAACGCCTCCGTATCTTTTCAATACATTAAGTATAGCAAATTGGCTGGGTAAAAAAACAGCCAATTGGACGGTGTTATATCCAGCCAATTTTACTATGCTAAATAGGGAAGGGGAGATTCGGATGAAACGATGGCAAATGGAATGGCTCCTAGTATCAGTAGCATTAGTATGGGGAGCAAATTATACAATTGGAAAGTATGGCGTGGCATTTATGTCATCCATTCAATTTAATAGTTTACGATTTTTAGTAGCATCACCGGTATTATTACTTATTACATTTTTTATGGAACGCTCATTACGTATTGAAAGAAAAGATTGGTTACGATTAGTAGCAGTCGGCATCGTTGGAACGACAATGTATCAAACGATGTTTATGTTATCTGTGAAATATACTTCAGCAACGAACGCCTCATTATTAATTGCGATGTCACCTATTTTTACAGGGATATTAGCAGTATTACACAAACAAGAACGTTTTTCGATGAAAGTACAAATTGGTTCAATAGTAGCGTTTATTGGTGCAGCATTCGTTTTATTAACAGGGCATACAGGAGGAGCTACTTACGAATATGCGTGGCTCGGAAATATAATTGGATTAGTCGCAGCAATTGCATGGGGATGGTATCCAATATTAGCGCAACCTCTTATTACAAAATACTCCGCAATGAGAGTCACGTCATGGTCTACTTTAATTGGAATTGTACCACTAGTTATATACTGTTTATTCAACGTAAACACATTAACGTGGCCAGTAGACATGCCAAGCTGGGGTTCACTAGCATATTCAATCATCTTTGCGACAATATTTGGACTAGCAATGTGGTATGTCGGTATTAGTCAAATCGGTTCAACGAAAGTAATGGTTTATATGTATCTCGTACCATTATTCGCAGTGATCTTTGCAGCTGTAACAATTGGAGAGCAAATCAATATGATGCAACTCGTTGGCGGACTTATAATCTTTGTGGGTTTATATGTTGTAAAAAAAGGCGGAATCAAAAAGCCAGCTCTCAATTTAAAAAAGGTAAGCTAACAATAAAAAATGATCTCTTTCATATAGAAGGAGATCATTTTTTGTTTCGTACTAAAAGCGCGTGTTCAACAGCCCAATTTTGATGATCATGAAGTAAATATTCTATAGCAAGTAGTGGAGGTAACCACTTTAAAACATGATCTTTTTCAGAGGTTTCAGTTTGTTTATGTACTATGTTCGCAATGTAAAAGAACCCATCGTTTAAATAATATGTCCCTTCTTTTTCTGCATAAAAATATCGCGCTGCATTACCGATATATTGATCAATTTCAATTGCCCATCCTAATTCCTCTAGTATTTCACGATGCAAACATTCTTCTTTTGTTTCATTACCTTCCATACCGCCACCTGGTAAAAAATAACGGTCTCCTTTTTCGATGATAGCTATTTTTGAGCAAGTATTGTTAAAAATAACCGCATAGCAACTCGGCCGTAATACATAATGAACGGTGGGATTTTTAGAACCAAATGTGAGTTTTGAAATCATAAAACACGATCTTTCTCTATAAAATACATAAAAGGGATAATAAGGTAAATTTTGAATTATATTTAAGATAATCCTTGGTGATTGGAGTGATATCAAAATGATAAATCGAAAATGTTCAAGGTGTAAAGAAATAACGGGTACAATACATGGTGGTAAAAAAATTAAGGAAGAATTTTTGTGTGAAGATTGTCTTCAAAAAGGAATTGCGAGTGGGGAAATCGAATTATCACAAGTGGAGAAAGAACAAACTTCGTATCTTTCTATAAAAATATTAAAAATAATGAGTGTTATTTATTTAATCGTATCTATTATAACAGCTTTTTCTGCTGGATCACTTATACAAGATCCAGGGTTTGGTGGCGTATCATTTTCAATATCAGGTGCGATTGGTATTATGATACTTGGATCGATATTCCAGTCGGTGCTTGTATTTTCTGGTATTTGGGTATTCATTCTATTAGTAGAAACGGTTATTAAAATATATGAAAAAATGAAGTGAGTGAGAGGGAGAAATACATGCGAGTAAGAAACATTCAAGGGGAAGATTATGTAAAGATTCATTCTGTATTAAATGATTGGTGGGGCGGGAGAGATATGGCTCATATGTTGCCAAAATTGTTCTTCATTCACTTTCAAGAAACGAGTTTTATCATTGAAGAAGAGGGAGAAACGTTAGGTTTCTTATGCGGATTCTTCTCACAAACGCATAAAGAGGAAGCGTACGTTCATTTTATCGGTGTCAATCCGAAGTATAGAAGAAGAGGAATTGCATCGACATTGTATTCTTATTTCTTTGATATTGCTCGTACAAATAACCGTAAAGTTGTAAAAGCAATCACATCACCAGTTAATAAAAAATCGATACAATTTCATCAAGAAATTGGCTTTCGAATTGAGGCTGGGGATGATGAAATAGAAGGTGTATCCGTACATACAAATTATGACGGGAATGGCGGGAGTAGAGTTTTATTTTTAAAAAATGTATAAAGTAGGCTAACATGAAGTTAGCCTTTTTGTTGTGAGGAGGCAAGGATATGGAGAGTTCTCAAAGTAGAAATGAGTACATAAGACGCATATATAAAGTGCAAGATTATATAGAATCAAACATAAATGATTCACTTTCAATTGAAGAGTTAGCCAATGTAGCAGGATTTTCAAAGTTTCATTTTCATAGAATTTTTAAAGGGATAGTAGATGAGCCTTTATCTCGGTATGTAAACCGATTGAAACTAGAAAGGGCAACTCACCTTATTACATATCGTCCGGATATGACGATTACAGACATTGCGTATCACTTCGGGTTCACAGATTCAGCTGTTTTCTCCCGTACATTTAAAAATTATTACGGAGTAAGTCCGTCTCAATATCGAAACTACAATAGCAAGAATTGCAAAGACGTAAGTGAACCTTCTCAATACAATGAATGTAAGAAGGTTCGGGGAAATGTTGAAATTGTAACAGCGGACGATAGAAATGTCGCATACATAAGACATATCGGTACATATGAAGAGTTAGCTATAGCTTTTCCGAAAATGATAGAGAAATTATTTCGTTATGCAACGGAGCAAAACTATCATATATTTGGGGATACGAAAGTATTAACCATTTACCACGATCATCATGAATTTACTGAGGACTATCATTTAAGAACAAGTTTATGTATAACAATTCCCGATGAATCCGCAGTAGGAACGAGTGATATTGGAATAATGGTAATACCTTCAGGAAAATATGCGGTAGGCCATTTTGAAATACGTCAAAATGAATATAAAGGTGCATGGGATTTTTTATACGGCGAATGGCTCCCAAATAGCGGATATAAGCCGAGAGATTCGTATCCTTTTGAAGTGTATAGAAATGATCCAAGAAAGCATCCAGAACATAAACATATAGTGGATATATATGTACCGATCGAACCTTTTTAATCATAGATTAAGGGGGAAGAATAATGAAAACTTTTGAAGAGTTGGATTACAAGATAAAAGAAGACTATAAAAATATAAACGGTATGTTAGTAGTGCAGAAGGATAACATTATTTTTGAAAAATATTATAACGGCCACGGTCCAGATGATGCATTTCATGTAGCATCTGTCACAAAAACGATAATCTCTGCGCTAATTGGGATATGTATAGGTAAGGGCTATATAAAAAGCGTTAATCAAAAAGTAATAGAGTTTTTCCCTGAATATAAACTTAAGGCATCTGAAGTAACAGTGCGACACCTACTTACAATGACAGCACCATACCCTTTTACAGATTGGCAGGAACCGTTAGAAGAACTATGTACACAACAGAATTGGGTACAGTATACACTTAATAGAATGGGGCACGGCGGAGAAATTGGATCTTTTAAATATTCATCTGCAGGAGCACATGTACTATCAGCAATTATTTCGAGTGCAACAGGGAAAAGTGCGCGTGAATTTGCGAATGAACAGCTATTTCAGCTACTCGGTATGAGAGAAATTCCAAACTACAATATGAAAGCATTTGGATTCGATGACTTATTCGGAAAAGATGTAAAAGGATGGGTTCACGATCCAAATGGTATTTCGACGGGCGGCTGGGGACTTACGCTAACAGTTAAAGATATGGCTAAGTTTGGACAATTGTATTTGAACGAAGGCATTCATAATGAAAAGCGAATCATTTCAAAATCATGGGTAAAAGAATCAACGGTGATGAATCCAAATCAATATGGGTACTTATGGTGGTTACGAGAAGAAAATGGAAGCTTTTCATACTGCGCAATGGGCGATGGTGGGAATATGGTTTGTTGTATTCCAGAGAGAGAATTGGTAGTGGTGATTGCTTCTGAGGTTATACCAAATGCGGTGGATAAATGGGAGTTAATTAAAGAGTGCATACTTCCTTATTTAAAAGATTAATGTGGTTAATTTTGGAAATGAGAATTAAAGGGTTTAGTTAAATTTGCTTTGTTTTTCATGATAGAAAAAAGTGTTGTGATAACAAAGTTGTACAACTAAGGTTATAAAACTTCAACACCTATACGATTTTTAAATAATTGCAAGGTGTTGAAGTACTTCATAATCTATTAAAGGTACTTTCAAATAAAAGCGGAAACACCTTTTTTCTTTGCTTTTTAACTATTTTCTAACTTTGTGATGTATAAGATACATCATGCCGAGTATGATTGCTAGTATTATAAATTTAATTAATTCTATTAGGCTGGCATCCCATTTGTTTTGCGCTACATCTGCTAAATAAAATACATTAAACATACCATGTAAAATTGCGGGTGATATTGCAGAACCACCATATTCTCTCGTGTACGTCAAAATTAAAGACAATATAAATAATAAAGAGAGATAACTTAATATTCCTACAAACTGAAACTCATAATTTTTATAAAAGATAGCTACTGGTAAATGCCATGAAGACCAAAGCGAAGCTATAATAATAGCTGTTTGCATGAATGAATATTTTTTTCGTAAATAGTAATGAAAATTCCCTCGCCATATAATTTCTTCTAATAATGCAGATAAAGATCCAATTGTAAGACCAACGAGCAAGAGAAATCCTAATTCATTCCAATCATGATATAAGAACTTTATATCATAAATATGAAAATAAAAATGGAGACATAGTCCTAGAAGTAGTGGAAATAATATGGAGAAAATTAGTGTTTTTATTTTTGGACGTGAAATTCCAAATGTATGAACTATTTTTTGTTTCTTAAATAATTTTTGATATAAAATAACTGCTAAAAGCGGAAGAACCATTGTAAACCCCAAATAATTACGACCATTTTCTATGTTCAGCAAGATGATATATACAAGTGATGTGAGAAAATAAATACATAATGTTGAATGATAAACTATGTGTTTATTAATATTTTTCACCTGCCTAAGTATGTATAAGTGGTTAATCGAATATCCGATATTTTAATTATATATGAAATGGAAATCGACAGAATTAATATTTTCATATTATTGCTTTTAAAAATAGGAAAAGTGTCGAAATTACATATATTGAACTTGTAGAAAACAATTAAACTATCCCCCGTAACTTTTCACAACAAAAAATCGTTAAACAAAAGAATAGATTTTTAATCATGAATGGGGGAGAACCATGAAAATTCTAATACTAGGCGGTACACGATTTTTAGGAAGAGCATTTGTAGAAGAGGCGTTGAAAAGAGGGCATGAAGTTACATTATTTAATCGCGGATCAAATAAAGAACTATTTCCTGAAGTGAAAAAGTTAATCGGTGACAGAAATAACGATGTATCAAGTTTAGAAAATCGAAAATGGGACGTTGTCATAGATACATGTGGATTTTCTCCGCACCATATTCGGAATGTTGGCGAAGTATTACAAGATAATGTAAAGCAATATATATTCATCTCAAGCCTTTCCGTATATAAAGATTGGATTCCCCATCATATAAAAGAAGACTATATATTACAACCTGAACCAACAAGTGATCGGATAAAAGCTGTAGAGAATGGTGAAATATCGCCTTATGAGCATTATGGTGTGCTAAAGGTATTATGTGAAAAAGAAGCAGAGAAGTATTGGCCGGGGCGTGTTTTACATGTAAGAGCAGGACTTCTTTCGGGAACGTTTGATTATACAGATCGCCTTCCATACTGGGTTCAGCGTGTAGCAAAGGGCGGGAAAGTGTTAGTACCAGGAAGAAAAGATCGTCCAGTGCAATTAGTTGATATAAAAGACGTCGCAAGCTTTGGACTAAACATGGCAGAAAATAATAAAGCCGGTACATTCAATATAACAGGTCCAAATGATGAATTGACGATGGAAGAGCTATTAAATACGTGTAAAAGGGTTACGAATAGTGATGCTGAATTCGTTTGGGTCGATGAATCATTTATGAAGGAACATAAAGCACAGCCTTGGACAGAGATGCCTTTATGGCTTCCGGAAACTTTTCCATTAGAAGGGGAAACGAAGCCGTGGAAAGGTGGATTTTCTATTAGTATTGAGAATGCTGTTAAAGCAGGGCTTACTTTTAGAAGATTAGAAGATACTGTTACAGATGTGTATGACTGGGTGAATGAAATGAAAGAGAGGGGATTAAAGGCAGGTATTTCAGTTGAAAGGGAGAAAGAATTATTAGAAAAGTGGAATGGATAGTTTTTATAGATAATAGGAATGGAGAGAAATATGATACGTCAATTAAAAAAGGTTAGAAAAAGGACAATAATTTCAACAGTTATAATGCTCTTGCTAACGGTCATTCTCGTAAGAAATAGTACGTGGTATATCTCTCATTCCTTTTCTTCTGAATTTTTTCAATTGCCGATGCCTTTGGATAGTAAGCTAATTAAAGATTATGAAGTAGATGAGAAGAATTGGATTGAATTAGCAAATGGCGGATATTGGGAAGTAGTAGCGAATCGTGTTATAGAAACGAAGCAATCGAAGGCAGAAGTAATCTCATTCTATCAAAAAAAAGGGAAGTTAAAGTATCCAAATTCTAACGAGGCTGGTGTAGAAATTCAGCTCTATTTTTTAGATGATAGTACAGTAGTAGAAACCGAAAAGGGGAATTATTACCGAGATAAGATAGGAGATACTCGTTATGTAAATGAATATGATATTAGAGATAAAAAGAAGGAAAAACAACCTAGTGATCCAGAGATAATAACATATATAATCCAAGTACATACCCAATTTGATTATTGGTATAAACTTGATTGAACATGAAGGACTATAGGAAGGATAAAAGGTTATGTGGAAAAATATCATTCGAAGTATTTCTTTAAACTTAAGTATGAAAAACCCAGCAACGAAGGATGAACTTGCTGATATACAAAAATGGTTACACGTGGAGTTACCTAATGAGTTATATCAATTATTACAGGAAACAAACGGTATAGAAGGTGAGTACGGGGACTTTATATGGTCTGCTTCAAAAATTAATACTGAAAATATGAATATGAGAAATATAGTGGATTTTAAAGATTTATATATGCCTTTTGACTGTTTATTATTTTTTGCTGATGGCGGAAATGGTGATTTGTTTGGCTATTCTATTTTGAATGGAATGGTACAAAGAGATGATATATATGTGTGGAATCATGAAAATGATAGTAGAACGTGGATTGCTCCTTCTTTAAAGCCTTTTATGGAGTGGTGGGAGAGTGGGAAGATAACAATTTAAACATAGTATCAATAAAAAACGCCTTGTTACTAAAAAAACAAGGCGTTTTTCGTATGTAAATCTACCACTCAATCGGTTCTTCTCCGTACAGTTCCCACAGCTTAGGAAACATCTTTTTCAGACTTTCTTCGTCATCTTGATCCCAGTCGAATTCAATGTCGTCATTATGAGCTCTTTCATCAGTTAGTACATGGTAAAGTGTAAAGTAAGTATCTTCTTCATCTCCAGTTTTTTCTGCATATACAGTGAAACCGAAATATAGAGAAAGTTCTTCAATGTTTGGTACGTCATACTCACTCAAATTTTCTAATACATGTATTAACCGTTCTGGATCTTCAATACACGCTTCGTAAGTTTCTTTTCCTTGATATAATAACCACCCGCGGAAATAATCAAAACAATCATCCGAACAACCGCCTAAAATAATATAGGCTGCTGCCCATAAGCGAGATGTATAGGAAGCTTTTAATATATGATGCATATGTGTATCAAAAGCAACAATTTCATGTACTGTACGCTTAGAGAGATGAGAAGTAAGCCATTCTATTTGTTCTTCCTGGTCTTCACCTTTCGTTTTAGCGCGAGCGAGTAGCCCCCAAAATTCTTCTTCTGTTATCGTTTTTTCTTTTATATAATCTTCCCCAGGGCACGGGTCTGTATATCCTTTTTTACGTTTGGAAGCAACTAGTTTGTTAGCTTCTTTTATGCACTCTTCTTCTGTTTCAAACTCTTTCGCTTTCACGCTACCAGCTGTGCCAATTTTCCCGTAAAACACAACGTAGTCGCTTTCTTTCACAACGATTTTCCAAAACTTATTTGATTTCTCAGTTTGCTGGATTAATAACGTTTCCATTCGTACCCCCATCATATTTTTCTAGTATGCAATGTGATTGTAACATATGTATATACACTTGTAATGATGAAAAATAAGCGTTTGGAAAATTCGAAAATGATTGAATGAAGTGGATAAATTTAGTAACCTTATCTTTACAGTAATTACATAATTGTTTTGCAATAATTCGATATTTAATAAATAGGGGGAATTCGGGATGGACCTTACGTTTAAAGTAGAGGAAACATGTTTTAATTACCGAGTTGGAGCAATTTGTAAACATGATAATAAAATACTCATTCTGCAAGGTGACGGTGAAGATTTTTGGTACGTACCGGGTGGACGCGTGAAAATGCTAGAAAATAGTGAAGATGCGTTAAAACGAGAGCTTGCTGAAGAACTAGCTGTTCCAATTGAAGTAAAGAGATTAATATGGTCAGTAGAAAATTTCTTTACACTTTCTGAGCGAAAGCTCCATGAAATTAGTTTTTACTATGAAGTAGAGCTGAAAGAATTACCTGCAAATGGGGCAGATCAATATATTCTGAATGAAGAGGATAGAACATATATGTTTAAGTGGGTGCCGGTAGAAGAGTTACATGCATATAACTTACAGCCAGCGTTTATAAAAGATAAAGTAAAGGATGTATCAGTTCATACAGAACATATCGTTTTACAAAAGTAAATGTATTCGGAGGGGAAAAGAGTGAAGGGGACTAAAAAAGAGATACATATAGATGATAAAGTTATTCGTTACACACATATCGAAAAAGCTTCTAATGCAATCTGTTTTATGTTCTCAGGTTCAGGCTACAATTATGACAAGCCGTTATTTTATTATGCAACGATGCTTATGCTTGAAAATAAAATAGATGTAGTACATATTCATTATTCCTACGATGGACAATTATTGGAAAAACCAATGGAAGAAATAACGAAAGTAATGATGGATGATATAAATCCCGTAATAATTGAAGTGTTAAGAAGTGGGCAATATAGCAATTCAATGTTTTTAGGAAAGTCACTCGGAACAATTCCAATTGCAAATGATTTAATGAAGAGAGAAGAATTTTCACAGTCAAAAATGGTACTACTTACACCTTTACTAACTTTTGATTTCGTTTTTGATTCTATTTTACATAGTCGTCACGAAGGGCTTTTAGTAATTGGGGATAAAGATCACCAATACAATGCGGAGCAAATTGATCAGTTACAAAAAACGAATTTAAAGATTGCTATTGTTAAAAATGCAAATCATTCTGTAAATGTTGGCGAATTTGAAACAGAAAATACAATTACAGCGATAGCGAAAATAATAGGAAAACTGGAAGAAACAATTACAGTTTGAATGAGTAATATACATGAAAAAGAGGTGCTTATTGCGCCTCTTTTTTTATGTTCAAGCTTTAATTCCTATGAAGCAACGCCCGCATTAAAGAGGAATATTACTTTTCTATTTCCTATAAAAAACGGATAACAATTTTTAATAGTAGTTATTACAATTTAAATACGGAAAATTCAGAAATATTTTTAGGAACTTAAGAGGAGGCAATTGAAAGCGTTTACCGATATTGAAATACAAGAAAGGGAAAATTCCCATATAAGGAGGCTATTAAGATGAAATCGATTAACCCGATGAATGTGATAGACGAGAGTCGTATTCATTCCATGCATATTTGGTTAATATTTTGGTTATTTATCGTAATTGCATTTGATGGATATGATGCTGTTATTTATGGGGCAACAGTACCTTCGCTCATTAAGGAGTGGGGAATAACAGATGTTACAGCAGGGGCAATTGGTAGTTATGCAGCTATAGGAACAGCAATTGGAGCTGCTTTTTTTGGTTTATTAGCTGATAAAATAGGTCGTAAAAATATCATAATAGTAACTACAATCTTATTTAGTCTATTTACCTGTTTAGCTGGTTTTGCGAACGGTCCTGTAGTGTTTGCGATTTTCCGTGTTATCGCAGGTATAGGGCTTGGTGGAGTTATGCCGAATGTAATTGCTATAGCAACAGAATTCTCACCGAAACGAGCTCGAACTGCTATCGTATCTTTTGTTTTTTGCGGATATTCAATTGGAGCAATGGCAGCGGCGCTTACAAGTCGTTCCCTTCTTACTACAGCAGGATGGGAGCCTGTTTTTTGGTTAGCGGGAATTCCATTGTTATTTATCCCGTTTTTAATGAAAAGTATTCCTGAGTCTGTTAGTTTCCTATTAATGAAAGGAAAAATAGAAGAAGCTAAAAAAGTAATAGCGAAGATAAATCCACAATTAAGTAAAGATGTGACAATTGAATTTATAAAATCACCAACTAAAGAAGCTGGATCTCCTGTAGTTAAATTATTTGAGGAGAAGCGCGCCGTAAGTACAATTATGTTTTGGATTTCATGTTTTAGTGCTTTCGTACTCATTTATTCTATGAGTACATGGTTACCAAGGCTTATGATGCAGTCAGGATACGATCTCAAATCAAGTCTCACATTTACAGCTGTCATGCAAATTGGAGCTATTATTGGAACACTCATATTCGGTCCAATAGTAGATAAAATCGGATTTAAAAAAGTACTTGTCCCATTATTTTTCTGTGGAGCAATTGCGTTATCACTCATCGGATTTGTAAATAATATGTTTATTGGATTTTTGTTAATTTCAGTCATTGGTGCTTCTTCTGTCGGACTACAAAATATGTCAAATGCATTTGTTTCTCAATATTATCCTAGTAATATGCGCTCAACAGCGGTAGGAAGTACAATGGCTTTTGGGCGTCTTGGAGGTGTGGTAGCTCCAACTTTGGTAGGTATTCTTCTTTCCATGCATTTATTGCCTCAATATAATTTTGCAGCAATTGCGACTGCTGCTGTAATTGGTGGCATAACATTGATATTTGTTAAAGAAGAACATGGAATTTATTATAAAGAGAAAAAAGAAATCGCTAGTGGAAATAACAATGTAACGACAGCCAAATAGTGAATAATCAATCCCGGGGATATATTTCTTCGGGATTCGTATTTGTTTAGTTAATAGTTAGAATATTTACTTTTCTTTTGTATAACGTTTCTTATACAATAGAGAGAAAAGGTGAAAGGGGGATGGGGCGTGTCTAGTAATAAGAGAGAGAGATTAATGAAAAGAATAGAATATCATTTGCGAAATACATCACGCCAGCTTATTAAAATCGATACGGAAGAAGAGGCGCTTCAGTATTTAACTCATTCCTTTTGTGCAGAATTACATTGTGATTTCGTCGCTGTAATTTTTAATGAAGGTGGACAGTTTTTACCAAAAGCTTGGAGTGGTAATTTAACTTCTTTAGCTTCAGCGTTTCCACTTCATTCTGATGAATGTTCCTCCAAACTACAATATCAAAGCATGACAGATCAAACGGCAGATTTACCAGAAGTGTGTCTTCTATCTGAAACATTGAAAAGTGCTGGGGTAGAGACTTGGTTCACTGTCCCATTAAAAGATGATATCCAGCATTTTGGTTTTTGTGTTGTTGCATTTTTAAGTTACGTTCCACTTTTAGATATGGAAATATCATTTGAAGAGTTTGGAAGAGATATAGCAGTGGCGATTGCTGTGGCTAGACAAAAAGAATCGCAGTTGAAAAAGATTGAAGGTTTTGGATGGATTAGTAAAAACCTGTCGTTAGATGTTCCGTTAGAAAAGCATGTTTATGAGGTAACTTCTAAAGCCGGAAATGAAACAAATTCGAATTTTGCATGTGTTTATTTATATAACGAGACTGAAAACTGTTTTGTTTTTCAAGCACCTGCATATGGAGAAATGAGAAAGCCATACAAAATTATGGTTGAGGATAAATATGTATTAAAAGAACACTTTCCATTTTTTGAAACGATTGGTGGTGAACAGTATACTGCTCCAATCATTATTGATATGAAACCAATTGGAGTATTACATATTGAAAAGGAATGCGAAGGGTTTTTTACGGAGGCAGATTCAAAATCACTTGAAATGATTGCAAATCATTTAGCAACCATACTAGATAATGCAAGGTTATATAATGGTGAGAAAGAACATAAGCAACGTC
Source organism: Bacillus cereus group sp. N12 (assembly GCF_016483575.1). Taxonomy (NCBI): domain Bacteria; kingdom Bacillati; phylum Bacillota; class Bacilli; order Caryophanales; family Bacillaceae; genus Bacillus; species Bacillus cereus group sp. N12. The sequence continues at coordinate 46,493 of NZ_JAEHBO010000001.1, read as the reverse complement.
TTCATTTTCTATTAGATTATCAGCAAGCTTTATTAAAAGAAACGGTCGATGATAATAATTTTGAAGGTATTACAACAATGCTCGGTAGTTTATTTCAAGATACAGTGTTTATTTTTGATAGATTTATGCAACCAATAGCATTTCATGATGAAAAGGATAGTCGCTTAGCGGAACAATTAGCTGAATTAACAAGAGAAGAACGTAAAAAGAAAAGATTTACTGATACGTTCCAAATTCATGATCCGAATAATAGTGATTATTGTTTTTCATTTTGGATTATTAATGGGGGCGGTAACTTTTTAGGATATTTAGCAGTACGAAGAGCGAATGGGGGGATGGATGAATTTGATCAATTAACGGTCGATTTAGCCCGAAATATATGCTCCATCCAGTTTATTAAACAAAAACTCGTTCTAGATACGAAAGAACAGATGAAAGACAGCTTTATTAGTAAATTATTAACTGAAAAAATTGAGGACCGAGATAATATTTTGCAATATGCTAACTTATATCAATGGAATCTTTTCAAAAAACATCGAGTGGCGGTATTATCAATTTCACTCGATGAGAACGAATTAAAGAAAGGAAACCTACTCGAACAACAAGCGAAAAAGTCACTTATATGGGATTTGATTAAGACGCGTCTTCCAGAACTAGGGACAGGCATTTTAGCAGTATCCCATAATGATGAACAACTGTTAATTGTTCCAATTGAAACTCAGAAAAAGGGCACGGATACATTTTGGGAATCGATGTTTTATAGCATAAAGAAATGGATTGGCTCATCACCTATAGGTTGTCGTGTTTTATTAGGGATTGGCGGTGTTACAAAACAGTTGGAAGATTATTATACTAGTTATCAGCAAGCTATACAGACTTTAAATATTTTAGATAGTCGCTTTCGTAAACAAGGATTTGCATTATTTGAAGGGCTTGGATCGTATGCTATTTTACATCATTTAAACCATTCAACCGCTGTAGATCTTTTTGTAAAGAAACAAATTGGTCCACTAATTCAATATTCAGAAGGAAAGAATATTGATTTATATAACACATTACATGTATTCTTACAAAACAATGGAAATGTAAAAAGTGCTGCAGAAGAACTTTTTATTCATAGAAGTTCTCTTTTGTACAGGTTAGAAAAAATTGAATTGCTCATTTCAGTCGATTTAAATGATGCAGAAGTGAGATTTAATTTAATGATGGCGCTCAAACTTTATGATATGTATGGAGAAGTAGTAGGGTAATAGAAGTTTATATTTTCAGTGATGTTCTATTTGATAAAAGGAGATTTTGCTTTTGTACGAAATCTCTTTTTATTTTTATACAATTGTTTTTCAAAACTTGTTACACTATATCAGTATGTAAAGGAATTATAGATTTGAAGGTGATAGGTATGAAGAAATATAAAATAGGAGAAGTAGGAAAGGAATTTGGAGTTTCAATAGATGCTTTACGGTTTTATGAAAAGAAAGGATTCCTAAAACCACAAAAAGACAAAGATAACGGTTTTAGATTTTATACATATGAGGATTTTGGAGTATTTTTAGCAATTAGAAGCTTTAGACAAATGGGATTTCATGTTAAGGAAATTGGATCGGTTTTTAACGGTTTAGAATATGATGACATAATGAAAAAATGTAATGATAAAATAGCTGAAAAAAATGAAGCGATAAAACAGTTAGAGTTAGAAACAAAGCAAATAAATGAATTTATGAACTTATTACAAGAATATAAGCGGGAAGATAGGAGATGGGTTATAAAACAAGCTGAGACTTATTATTTTCTCAAACATGTTCATCTAAATGAAGGAACGTTATGTGTAAATCCTCTATTAAAGACATGGTTAAATTTCTTGCCAACAGTTTCCACGGCATTATGTATTCCACTTGAAGAATATAAAATGAAAAATATAGAGAATAGTTACTGGGTAATGGCAATCTCTGAATCAAAGGTGAAAGAATGTCAATTACCTATGGATGATTCGGTTATTCAAATACCTATGGGAGAGTGCTTGCATTATTTATATGAAAAAAATGTGGATGAACCGTTATCATCTTTGATATTAGATGAACCATTCCATATTATGCAGGAACAGGGATACGCTCTTAACGGAGATGTTTTATGTCGATATGTTTGTGAAACAAAGAGTCAAGACAAAACAGTTGAACATTATATTATTATGATTCCTATTATTAAATCAAACGGTACAAAGTGACTTGAAGTAGAGAAGGACATGAAAAAAATGCATGTAATTGTTAGACACAGTCTACAGTTACATGCATTTTTTTTGAAACAAAAGAGTTTTCACACGGTGTTTAGCTAGGTTTATCCAGCTATTTGTGGGCTGTAAACGCCCGATTGGTAGGGGCTGATAATCAGTGGGGAATGAACAAAATCCCGTTGATTGAAGTTGAGCTTTATACAAATTATACATAATAAATGGATTGATTAAATTAAGCTATTGACCCTAGTCTTAGACCATAGTTTATATTGAACTTATAAAGAAAGCGCTTGCATAAATAGAGAGTATGCAAAGCACTTAAAATAAATATTGGAGGTTTTTATTATGAGAAACATTGTACTTTTATGTAATGCAGGTATGTCTACAAGTATGTTAATGAACAAAATGAGAGGATATGCAGAATCAGCGAATTATAACTGTGAAATTAATGCTTATGCATTAACTGAAGCGAAAAATGTTGGGCAAGCGGCAGACATCATTTTATTAGGACCACAAGTTCGATATGCATTAAATAATGTGAAAAGTCAATTGCCAGAGAAGCATATTGAAGTGATTGATATGGCAGCTTATGGCATGTTAGATGGGAAAAAAGTAATTGAACAAGTGAAAAAGGTTTTAGGTGATTAATAGTTTATACATGGGGAACGATTTACGAGCCTTACACGATTTATGTCAGTTTTGAAAAGTACATATTCTGAGGGAGGTCATCGTCTGAAAAAGATAAGGGAATTTCCAATTTTATGTATGGTAGTAGGGAGCCTGGTAGGTGGTTTGGTACTGTCAGGATGTACATCAGAAAGCAAAGATAAGGCTTTAAAAGATTCAGATATAACACTTATTACGAATGTTCTTCCGTATGGAGAAGTAGGGACTACCGTCGTTTGTGATTTTGGAGATACAATAGATAGCTCAAAATTAACAAAAGATAGTTTTGAAGTTGAGGTGGAAGTGAATGGGAAACCTCAAAATAGAAAAATAACTAAAGTGTATACAAATAATAAAGCTGAAGTATCAGAGACTTCAAAAGACGGACAATACGTCGTGATCGAATTAGATGAAAGCGATAAACATGCATCTACCTCAACGTTTAATGAAGAAAAATTTTTAAGTACAAGAGATAACTTAGATTATAAGTTATCTCTTACGAAAGAAATTAAAACAAAAGAAGGTACAACTTTTAAAGCATCCGAACAGAAAAATAAAATTGCAAAAGTAGTTACTCCTGTTGTAGATGATTTTAAAAAAGGGGTATATCAAGATGCATCTGGAAGCAAAATGCAATACAGACTTTTTGAGCCTAAAAAAGAATCTAACAAAAAATATCCATTAGTCTTATTTTTACATGGATCAGGTGAACGAGGAAATGACAACTATATGCAAGTCGTAGGAAATGAGGGCGCTGTAGCGTGGGCGAATCCAGAACAGCAAAAGAAAAATCCTGCCTATGTGTTAGCTCCTCAGGTTGAAGCAGCTGAAACTCTTACAGCGTATTGGACCGAGGAACCTAACTATACTACTATGTTGAATTTACTCAAAGAAACTATCGATAAATATGATATTGATAAAAATCGCATATATGTTGTTGGTATGTCCAATGGTGGAATTGGGACTTGGAATGTTATTAAGAAGAACCCGAATCTTTTCGCAGCTGCTGTTCCGATTTGTGGAATAGGAGATTTGCCAGGAAATACGCTTGTTGGTGAATATGAACCGCTGCAAGATAATTCCGTATTCAAGGATATTAAAGATATGCCGATTTGGGTTTTCCATGCAGAAAATGATCCGCTAGTTGATGTGAGATATAGCAGAGATGCTGTACAAGCTATTAAAGAACTAGGTGGTTCTTTTGTTAAATATACAGAATATCCAACTGGAATCGTTAAACCAATGGGACACTTTTCTTGGGTACCAGCTTTGCAAGATAAAGAGATGATAAATTGGTTGTTTAATCAGTCAAAATAATTTTTAAATATCTTTATTATAAAAATATTATGTTACTCATGTGGTGTATGCATATTTTTATAAGCCCATAAGCCCTTAAGGAGAGTTCATAATGAATAAAAAAATGTTGTCGTTCTGCCTGATAGCTTCTTTGACCGTTTCTCTATTTGGTTGTTCACCTAATAAAACAGAACAAGGGAAGGAGAAAAAAGAAGAAAAACCAGTTGAGTTTTATTTAGTAAGACATGGAAAAACGATGTTAAATACGACGGATAGAGTACAAGGTTGGGCGGATGCACCACTTACGAAAGATGGTGTTGCAGTAGCAGAATACCTTGGAAAAGGTTTGAAAGGGACTAAGTTTGATAAAGCATATAGTAGCGATAGTGGACGTGCAATAGAAACAGCGAAAATTGTGTTAGATCAAAGTGGAAATAAAGATATGAATATTAATCAAAGTCAAAAGTTACGTGAAGTGTGTTTTGGTGAGTTTGAAGGGGAGTTAAATCATACGTTCAGGGAAAAACTTGCACAAACAAATAATATGACCTATGAAGAATTTATGAATAATTTCGACATTGATATTATGCAAAAAACTACAGCGAAGATTGATACGAGTAAACAGGCTGAAGATACTGAAACAGTTACAAAGAGAATGAAAAAAGAAGTTGATCAAATTGCAGAAGAAGTAGCAGAAGATGGCGGCGGTAAAGTTCTTGTTGTATCACATGGTATATCTTTAATGGATCTATTATATTCAATATCTCCTGAATCTTTAAATGAGGTTGAAGAAGGATTAGGAAATGCAAGTGTTTCAAAAGTTGTATATAAAGATGGGAAATATAAAGTTCAATCTGTAAATGATATGAGCTATGTAGAAAAAGGTAAAAAATAGACTTAATAAAATATGTAAATGTTGGAGGTAATTATGAAACTGTTAGAAGGGACTAAAAACGGACTAGAACGAATCATTACACCACTAACTAATTATCTCGGAAATAGCAAAGTAGTCAATGCGATTACATCAGGGATGATGATGACAATTCCTGTTACGATCGGTGTTACATTATTTGCTATTTTAGGTAATCTACCATTTGAAGGGTGGAAAGAATTTTTAATCCAAATTGGTATATATACGCATATGCAAGACATGATTAGTGCGACATTAAGCTTGTTAGCAGTATATATGGTTGTCATTATCGCTTATTCCTATGCAAAAGAGGAAGGCATGAATGGAATGACAGCTGCTGTTATAGCGCTAGGCAGTTTCTTATGCTTAATGCCAATGTCTATTAAGGTAGGAGAAGAACAAATTCCTGCTATATTAAATCAGTACTTAGGTAGTGATGGCATATTCGTTGCTATGTTTGTCGGTGTTTTCACTAGTAAACTGTATTGTTCATTGAAAAGAAAAAATATTGGAGTGAAATTGCCAGAATCAGTACCCCCTATGGTAGCTGATGCAATTAATCCAGTGTTTATTTCAATCATCATTTTCACACTTATCTTCTTTATAAGAGTAATATTTGGCTATACGCCATATGAAAATATTTTTAACTTTGTAAGTCAAGTTATAGCGTTACCTGTAAAATTCATTGGATCGTCTGTATGGTCAGTAATTGCTATCTTTACATTCATGAATATATGTTGGTTCTTCGGTTTACACCCAGCACCAATCATAAATGTATGGTATAGTGCGACAGCTCCATTATTTACGGCAGCTATTACAGCTTTTGCTTCAGGAACACCTTTTTCAGAAATTCCTTACTTAGCATTTACTTTAATGCATTTTGCAGTCGTTATTGGTGGAACAGGAAATACGTTAGGATTAGCAATAAATCTATTATTTGCGAAATCAGAGCAATATAAATCACTTGGAAAAATTGGTATCGTCCCAAATATCTTTAATATAAATGAGCCAATTGTCTTTGGATTACCGCTTGTTCTAAATCCAATCTACTTTATTCCATTAATAACATCTTCAATAGTAGGCGGATTAATTGGTATCGTATTCCTTAACATTACAGGGATTTTATCTAACTTTAATCCACTTATTGAATTACCATGGGTAACACCAGCACCATTTGCAGCTTATATTTCTGGTGGTTGGTTACTATTCATCATGACAGTATTAATTATTGTCTCTCAAATTCTATTATATTATCCGTTCTTTAAAATGGGAGATAAGAAAGCTTACGAGGCAGAACAACAAGCAGCATCACAACAATAATAATTTATTCCACACAAATTTGATTGGGCGGGATAGTAATCAGTGGGGATGGACTTCACTGATTGCATTCTCGATTTATAAGACTATAAAAATAAAAAAATGTTAGGAGAATCGTTATGGAACAAAATGAATTAGTAGTATTTCAAATTATATCAGCTGTAGGTAGCGCACGATCTTCGTATATTGAAGCAATTCAAGAAGCAAAAATGGGTAACTTTGAACAAGCAAGACAATTGATGAATGAAGGCAGTGAAACTTTTATTGAAGGCCATAGAGCACATGCTGGATTGATTAGTAAAGAAGCAGCTGGTGAAAAAATAGAAGTAAGCTTATTGTTGGCGCATGCAGAAGATCAATTAATGAGTGCAGAAGGATTTAAAATCATTGCAGAAGAGCTTATAAGTGTTTATGAAACATTTTTAGTGAAACAAAACTAGTAGAAATAAACGATAACAATACTATTTTTGAAAAGGAAAGGTAAATATGCTCAATACTACATTTAAAAAAGACTTTTTATGGGGCGCTTCGACAAGCGCCTATCAAGTAGAAGGTGCCTATAATGAAGATGGAAAAGGCCTTTCTGTTCAAGATGTGAAAGTTATTCCTGAAGGTACATCAGATTTTAAAGTTTGTAGTGATCATTATCATCATTTTAAAGAAGATGTAAAGCTTTTTGCAGAATTAGGATTAAACGTTTATCGTTTTTCTATAGCTTGGACTCGTATTCTTCCAAATGGTACGGGAGAAGTGAACGAAAAAGGTATTACATTCTATAGCAATCTTATTGATGAATTGCTGAAGCATGATATCGTACCGTTAATAACGATGTATCATTTTGATTTACCGTATGAATTAGAGAAAAAGGGTGGCTGGAGTAATCGTGATACCATCGATGCTTTTGCTCAGTATTGTGAAATCCTTTTTGAACGTTTTGGAGATCGAGTAAAGAATTGGTTAACGATTAATGAACAGAACATGATGATCCTACATGGACAGGCGATTGGGACATCAATATTATCTCAAAAAGAGCTATATCAGCAAAATCATCATATGTTGTTAGCGGAGGCAAAGGTAACAAACTTATGTCATAAGATGATACCTGATGCGAAAATTGGTCCAGCACCAAATATTAGTTATGTGTATCCGAAAACATGTAAGCCGAATGATATAATTGCAGCTCAAAATTGTAACGCAATTCGTAATTGGTTATATCTAGATATGGCTGTATATGGACGATATAATAATATAGCGTGGAATTTCATGAAAAGCAAAAATATCGAACCAGTCATTCTAGAGGGAGATATGGAGATTCTAGCTAGTTCAAAACCAGATTATATAGCTTTTAACTATTATTCTTCTATTACTGTTAGTGAGTATGATGAAAACTTTGTAATCGATGATGCTGGTGATCAACAAATTGAAGTAGGTGAAGAAGGATTCTTTATGGGTGACGATAATGAATTTCTAGAATTAACCGATTTCGGTTGGGAGATTGATCCAATCGGCTTCCGAGTTACATTAAGAGAAGTGAATGATCGTTATCACTTACCAATTATCATTACAGAGAATGGGATAGGTGCTTACGACAAAGTAGATGAAGATGGATCCGTACAAGATCATTACCGAATTGATTATTTGAAAAAACATATTGAACAGATGGAATTGGCAATTGCGGATGGAGTAGATGTAATTGGTTATTGTCCTTGGGCTGCAATCGATTTAATTTCTACGCATCAAGGTTTCAGAAAAAGATATGGTTTTATTTATATAAATCGTGATGAAGACGATTTAAAAGATTTAAAAAGAATAAAGAAACAGAGCTTCTATTGGTATAAAGAAGTTATTTCATCAAATGGTAAAGAACGATAACATATAGTTTCGAAATTCACATCATAGAGTGCGTACTTCAAGAAAACATTATTTCTTTTGAAGTGCGCACTTTTTGTATGAAAAATAACTGTACTTCTCATTAAATGGAAAATGAAGCGGTTTGAACCGAAATGAATACCATTAAAATGTATGAAAGAAATATATGTATTTCCTACACTGTGTATATACAAAAACTTTTTGGATATAGATATAATTTATTTACAGAACATTTAAAAAGTTATTTGAGGAGGTAGCAAAATGGCAATTCAAACAATTGGCATTGTCGGTGCAGGATCTATGGGTTCTGGCATTGCAAATTTAGCTGCATTACATGGATTTACAGTTATTTTACATGATATTGAAGAGCGTTATTTAGATAATGCAATGCAACGTATGAATGGTTTTATGACTAAAAGTGTTACGAGAGGAAAGATGACGGAAGAAGATAAAGAAAAGGCGCTTGGCCGAATTCGGCTCACTACAACTATAGAAGATATGAAGGATGCAGATGTAGTTATTGAAGCCGTGTTAGAAAAATTAGATTTGAAGAGGGAAGTGTTTGCAGCTCTTGATCGAATCGTTCCTGAAGGGGTTATACTTGCAACAAATACTTCATCTATGTCGATAACAGAGATTGCTTCAGCAACGAATCGTCCAGAACGTGTGGCAGGTATGCATTTCTTTAACCCTGCACAACTTATGAAACTTGTAGAAGTTGTTCGCGGCTATAAAACGAGTGATGAAACAGTCGAAGAATTGAAAGCGTTATCTAAAAAACTTTCGAAAGAACCAGTTGAGGTAAAGAAAGATTCACCTGGATTTATTGTAAATCGAATTATGATTCCGCAATTTATTGAAGCAATTAAATTGCTTGAAGATGGGGTTGCATCTGCAGAAGATATTGATAAGGCTGTTACACTCGGCCTCAATTATCCGATGGGGCCATTTACACTACAAGATTTTGCAGGTGTAGATATTGGGTATCACGTGATGGAGTACTTCAAAGAAGAACTAAATAATGATCAATACGCTCCGCCGCTTCTTTTAAAACAGCTAGTTAGAGCAGGTAGACACGGCAAAAAATCAGGTGCAGGTTTTTATGATTATGAATAAAGAATGGGGGATTAAGTTATGAATTATGAGTTTTTAATTTGTGAAATTGAAAATAAAGTTGCGATCGTTACGATTAATCGACCACCTGTAAATCCACTAAATACACAAGTATTTCATGAACTTTCCAGTCTATTTGACGAATTAGAGGCGAATGAAGAAGTGCGAGTAATTGTTCTTACAGGAAGCGGAAGGAAAGCTTTTGTCGCTGGCGCTGATATTAATGAAATGGCAGCACTTGATCTTGTCGGTGTAAACAAAATGAATAAAACTTCACGAACAGTATTTAGCAAAATTGAAAATATGTCAAAACCAGTTATTGCTGCGATAAATGGATTAGCTCTTGGTGGTGGTTTTGAACTTGCACTCGCATGTGATTTACGCATTTGTACGGATCAAGCAAAATTTGCCTTTCCAGAAGTAGGGCTCGGAATTATTCCTGGAGGCGGGGGTACACAGCGTCTTCAAAAAATTGTCGGCCAAGGTATAGCGAAAGAATTACTTTACTTCGGAGATATGTTTGATGCAGAGCGTGCTTTCGATTTACATATTGTTAACAAAGTAGTACCTGCGGAAGAGTTGTTTGAGTTTGCAAAGGAATGGGCATATAAATTGGCAAAAAAACCACCAGTAGCACTTCAAATGTTAAAAACGGCAGTAAATGTAGGAAGTAATGCTGATCTTGAAACAGGCTTAATCATTGAAAGTACTTGTTTTGGAAATGCTTTCGCAACAGAGGATCGTAAAGAAGGATTACAAGCATTCGTTGAAAAGAGAAAACCAGTTTATTTAGGGAAATAATGAGGTGAAAAGGATATGAAAGAAATTGTTTTATTAGAGGGAGCGAGGACTCCGTTCACTGAAATTTCGGGATCATTCCGAGGCGTAAATGCAAGAGAATTAGGGGCAATTGCCGCTAAGGAAGCCATACGAAAAGCTTCTATATCTGTTGAAGATATTGATCAAGTTGTATTTGGTAACGTTCAGCAATCTAGTAAAGACGCACATTTATTGGCGAGGCATGTTGGTTTAAAAGCCGGAGCGCCTATTCATGTCCCAGCTTTGACGATCAATCGACTTTGCGGAACGGGTGTTGAATCTATTTTAACGGCTGCTCGTTATATATTAAGCGGAGAAGCAGAAGTTGTACTTGCCGGTGGAACGGAGAATATGAGCCAAGTGCCACACGTAATACCCGGAATGAGATGGGGAAGCCCACTCGGTGGTCCAGCTATAGAAGATTGGTTATGGGATGGTCTTTATGATACGTACGGAAAATGTACGATGGGAGAAACAGCAGAAAACTTGGCTGCAAAATATAACTTAACGAGAGAAGAAGTAGATCAGCATGCACTTTCTAGTCATGAGCGCGCTCTTTTGGCAAGAGAGAAAGGGTATTTAAAAGAAGAAATTGTTCCTGTAACGGTGAAAGGAAGAAAAGGAGAACAGGTAATTGAAGAAGATGAGCATATCCGTCATACGAGTTTAGAAAAATTAGCAAAGTTAAAGCCACGCTTTGTGGAGAATGGTGTAGTGACTCCTGGAAGTGCAAGCGGCATGGTGGACGGTGCAGCAGCAGTTGTTTTAGCATCTAGTGACTTTGCAAAGGATAGAGGATTACAACCGATTGCTAAGCTCGTTTCTTGGGCTGTTGTTGGAGTGGAACCGAAGTATATGGGAATCGGACCGGTTCCTGCAATTCAAAGTGCATTAGAAAAAGCGAATTTAACTTTAAAAGACTTAGATTTGATTGAAATTAATGAAGCATTCTCTGCGCAGTACTTAGCTTGTCAAAAAGAATTAGGATTCGACCTTGATAAGGCAAATGTAAATGGTGGGGCAATTGCGATAGGCCATCCACTTGCTGCGAGTGGAACGAGAATTTCTCTATCCTTAATTTATGAATTAAGAAGAAGAAATAAAAAATATGGAGTATCGGCTGTTTGTATTGGCGGAGGTCAAGGAATTGCAGCGATTTGGGAAGCGTTGTACTAGAGAAAAAACCAGGAAGAGTCCTTCCTGGTTTTAACTACATCGTTTCTCATGTTATCAGTATGTGATGAGAGATTCGGGCTAGTTGGTAAGAAGATAGAAAGTGAGTGAGACAATGAAAAAGGATAAAAACTTATTATCGGTGTATGAGCTGTTAGAAACGGTTACTGCAACTTACGGTGAAAAAGAAGCAATATATGACGTAACGAGGCGAATTACATACAAACAATTGAAACAGGAAGTAGATTGTTTAGCTACGGCATTTAAGAGACTAGGAGTAGGTAAAGCAGACCGTATCGCCGTATCGCTACCAAATTGGTCCGAAACAGTAGTTATCTATTTTGCAGCTGCGAAATTAGGAGCGATAATCGTTCCATTTAATCCCAAATATAAATCATATGAAATTGAATATATATTGGAAAGTTCAGCTCCAAAGCTATTAATAGCTTCAGGGGAATTTGAAAAGAATTTTGGATTTGAAAAAGTTTTTAATAAGGCACGAAAGGTTATTACAGTACGGTTTTCGCAAGAAAATTACTGTTCATATGAGCAGTTAATGCGTACGGAAACAATGAATATTGAACCAGTTCATATAAATGTGAACGATGATTTGTTTTGTATTTTATATACGTCAGGGACGACGGGAACTCCAAAAGGTGTAATGGTTACACATCGTGCCGTTGTACAATCTGCACGAACGATAGGAACAGAGCTGTATTGTACACAAAAGGATGTATTCATTATTTCAGCACCACTATTTCATATTTTCGGTATGGCAATTAATATGCTTTGCGCAGTAGCGATGGGAGGAAGGATCATATTACAAGAAAAATTCCACCCGCGAGAAACTTTACAATTAATTGAACAAGAAAAGGTAACTATCCAAAAAGGTGTACCAACTATGTTTATAAAGGAACTAGAGTTAGAGGACTTTGATAAATATGATTTATCTTCATTACGTGCCGGGTTAGTTGGTGCAGCACCTATATCAGTAAAAACAGTGACGGAGATTCGAGAACGGATGGGCATTAACCTTTGCCAATCATTTGGGATAACTGAGACGGTTTCGATTACGATGACCTCGTATGATGATACAAAGCAGAATATAACAGAAACGCTTGGAAAGGCCATTCCAGGAGTAACATTGAAAATTGTAGATGAAAATAGAGTGGATCTTCCTCCTGGAGAAGTGGGAGAGATAGCAGTTAAAGGATTTGGTGTAATGAAAGGATACTACAATATGCCCGAACAAACAAAACAAGTTTTAGATAATGAAGGTTGGTACTATTCAGGAGATTTAGGTACCCTCGATCCTCAAGGATATTTAAGGTTCGTAGGACGAAAGAAAGAGATGATTATAAGAGGAGGCTTAAACGTTTATCCTCAAGAAATTGAAGCAGTCATTATGAAACATCCAAAAGTAATAGAAGCAGCAGTTGTAGGTCTTCCAGATAAAGTACTGGGAGAAGTCGCATGTGCGGTCATACGGTTAAAAAATGGAGAAGTAAGCTCCGAAGAAGAAATAAAACTTTATCTTAAAGAGAAAATGGCAATTTATAAACTACCAGAGAAAGTGATCTTTACAGAGGAATTTCCTGTCACAGCAAGTGGGAAAATTCAAAAATTGAAATTGAAAGAACAAGTATCTTCAAATAGTAGTCCAACAGTTTAATAGATAGGAGGCGAAGGCATAATGGAAGAGTATGCTTTTCAAGTAAGGTGGGGAGATACTGATGCTGCGGGCATTGTGTACTATCCTAACTTTTATAAATGGATGGACGAAGCAACTCATGAATATTTTAAAAAAATTGGCTTTCCTTCAGTTGAACTTTACGAAGAACAACAAATTGGTTTGCCATTACTAGAAGCAAAATGTCAATTTAAGTCACCTCTTCGTTTTGAAGATCAAGTAGTTGTGAAAAGTACTGTAAAAGAATTGCATAATAAAGTTTTTACAATCCAGCATGTTTTTGTAAAAAGGGAACAGGTTGTGGCAGAAGGTTATGAAACTCGTGCATGGACTTCTTTTAAAGAAAAAGTGAAAGCGCAACCGATACCTGGATATATTCGGCAGAAGATGATGCCAGAGATAAAAACTGTAGAAAGTTAAGAAGTACGAGTAAGGATACCGTAACGAGTAATTGTTAATAAGGGGGAGATAGTGATGGGAAAAGAAAAAAAGTATGATGCCATAGTAGTTGGGGCGGGACCAGTCGGGCTTGTAGCAGGACTTTCATTACAAAAGAAGGGCATATCAACATTAGTAATAGAGGGAGATTCATTCGGAAGACCACGTCCGGGAAGTAGAGCAATTTATTTGCATAGTGCTTCGTTAAAATTACTGGAGGAGACTGCAGAAGGTCTTGGTTTTACACTTGCTCATAACGGAATTATTTGGCCAGTAAAACGAACGTTTTATAAAGGAAAAGAAGTATATGTACGAGATTATGGTAAGGATGAAAACCTTAAATCAAACCGCTTGCCTCATTTCACAGCTCTTCATCAAGATGAGATCGAAAAGCATATGTATGAGGCATGTATAAAAGCCGGCGTGGAATTCCTTTGGGATGCCCCGGTTAAGAAGTTGCACATTACAGACTCTGAAGTAGAAGTAACAATCACAAATGACGAAATCTTAAAGGCGCAGTATGTAATTGGATGTGATGGAGCACGTTCAATTGTAAGAGAGCAAGCGGGATTAACGTTTGAAGGTCCACGTACAGCAGATACTTTTATAGTCGTAGATGTAAAAGAAGATGAAACAAATCCACTTCCTTTAGAAAGAATATTCTATTATCAACATCCAGCTATGGAGGGAAGAAATGTAATGTTTGTTCCGTTTAAAGGTGGATGGCGTGTGGATTTACAATTGCTTGAGTCAGATAACCCAGATGATTATACAAATATTGAAAGTGTTAAGAAATGGTTGCCGAAAGTAATGGATGCGAAATATGCGGAGAGGATTACATGGGTGTCTTCTTATCGTTTCCATCAAGTAGTGGCAAATTCATTTACTGATGCAAAACGTCGTATCCTTCTCGCTGGAGAAGCTGCGCATTTATTTGCCCCATTTGGTGCACGTGGATTAAATTCTGGAATTCCAGATGCTGTTCTTGCTGCGAGAGGTATCGAGAAAGCACTACAATCTAACTCTGAAGAAGAGCGGATAAACGCGATTGAAGCAGCTGCAAACGAACGCCGAATTGCAGCTAAATGGAACCGAGATGCTTCAACTACTGCACTCCATCACCTTCAGGGGAACTCTCCTGGAATGAACATGAAACGTGATATTGCAGCATCAATGGTATCTATTGTTCCAAGGCTTGGAAGGTGGCTCGATGAGGGACCGTACGGACCGAAATTTGGACCTCCTGAACTGACAACGAAATATTAAAAGTTAGATCGGTAATATGAAAGGAGCGATAAGAAATGGCTTTGTCTCAATTCATGAATGAAGAAAAGTATGGTTCACATGCACGTTCTACAAATGGAATGATTGAACGGTTAATGACGATGAACTGGTATTGTAACATTGGACAGCAAAATGTAGAGGCTGAGAAGAAAATTGATCAATTTATGAGTTCTCTAAACATTAGTGAATATGAAATCAAATGGATTTCAAGAAAACAATTAATTGAAAAAATTGAGCGGATTTCATTTGAAGATAACGATTTATGGGGGGCACTAGCAGCAGTGCCTGATCAATTGAAAGAAAAAATTGAGCGCGCTGGTAACGAAAAACTTCTTGTAGATGTAGTAGATGAAGTACCAGAAGCAATCTTTCATGGTGTTTATAAAGAAGCGTTCGAAATTTTTGGAGAGGAAAAAATAGTGAAATTTCTCGTCGGGCATGCGATGTACGTAAGTGTTCTTGCATGTGCTGCTGAATTAGCTGAAGAAAAGAATGTGTGTCTCCCAATTATAGAGTTAATAGAAATGGGACATGTGCCACTTGGACCAGAAGGAAATACTTTTTATCTTTTATAACAAAGAGTAGGGCCGGAAAGTCATACATTATTATCATTTTCGATTATTTGAGAAGGTAGAATTTCACTTGTTTTATAGGAAAGGATGAGTAATATGAAACTTGTTACTTTTACACATAATGGAGATACAAGAATTGCTGCTTTAGAAAATGGGAAATTGATTGATTTGCATGCTGCTTTTAAAGCGAAATTAATAAGTGAAGGAAATCTTCGGGCTGCTCAAATTGCAGAGGCGTATATACCAAAGGATATGAATGGATTTTTACAAGGCGGAACAGAAAGTATGAATCTAGCAAAAGATGCGATCGCTTATGCACTTATGAAAAAACATGAAGATAAGTTGGTATTTGAGGAAGGCGAAGTAAAAATAGAAGCTCCAGTACCTGCGCCAGGAAAAATTATATGTGTAGGTCACAATTATCGTGAACATATTTTGGAAATGAAACGCGAATTACCTGCATTTCCGGTCATCTTTGCGAAGTTTGCGAATACGGTAGTCGGTCCAGAAGATGATATTCCGTATTATCCCATTTCAGAACAACTAGATTACGAAGCTGAATTTGCTTTCGTAATCGGAAAGCGTGCCCGGAATATTTCAGAAGAAGACGCCCTTCATTATGTAGCAGGTTACACAATTGTGAATGATATTACTTACCGTGATATTCAGCGTCGTACAATTCAATGGCTTCAAGGAAAAACAGTTGAAGGTAGCGCTCCAATGGGTCCTTGGTTACTTACTTCAGATGAATTAACGAATCCATCTGGACTGAACATTGTCTTAACAGTGAATGGAGAAAAACGTCAACAGTCTAATACTGCTAATCTAGTATTTTCGGTACAATATCTCGTTTCATTCTTATCCGGTTTAATGACATTAGAGCCAGGGGATGTCATATTAACTGGGACACCGGGTGGGGTAGGTGTTGCCCGTAATCCGCAAGTATTTCTTAAAGATGGAGACATCGTTCGAATTGAAATTGATCGAGTAGGCGTACTTGAAAATAGAGTAAGACAAACAGTAGAGGTGCCAGTACTATGACGAAAAACGTGCAAATCTATGCGGTCGAATCTATTTACGACTCAATCAATAAGATAAAAACGATTGTTAAGTCGTTACCAGAGGAAATAATTCGTTGGAAACCTTCAAAAGATGAATGGTCAGTAATGCAAATTATTACACATGTAGCAGAAGCAATTCCGTATTGGGCAAAGGAAATAAGCAATATTAAATTAAGTAATGAAAACTTATGGGGCCGCGGCTTAACAGATGAAGTGCGCCTGCAAGCAGTTTCAGAAGAGAATATAAATAGGAAAACAGTAGAAGAAGTCATAGAGCAGCTTTCTTCTATACCAATCACGATTGAAAATGTACTTCATACATTAACTGACGAAGAGTTACATATACAAGCTCCAAGTCGCAATCCTCGTTTCGAAAACAAACCGATTAACTTTATTGTGAATCACCTCATCGTAGAACATACAGAAAAGCATTGTAAACAAATCGAGCGGAATGTATCGAAGTATAACCAGGATAAAGGAGGAAAATAAAATGGCAGAAAAAAATACTTTTTATGAAAGTGATCTTGTACAAGATTTCAATCGTGATATCGAACAATACCATCTAGGCCCGCTATGGAACGCTATTCCAGATTTAATGAAGCATACACCAGAACCTCATGCACAAGCATACCTTTGGAAAGCGGAATTACTCCATAAAAAGTTAACAGAAGCGACGCAAATATTTACACCAGATCGTGGCGGAGAACGCCGGGCCATCTATTTACAAAATCCAGGACTTAATTATAGAAAACCTTGGGGATGGGCATCGACTACCCAAACGTTATATGCTGCGGTTCAATTAATACAACCTGGAGAAACTGCTCCGTCACATCGGCACGTTCAAAATGCGTTACGTTTCGTCATGGAAGGAGAAGGGGCTTACTCAATTGTGCAAGGAGAGCGTATTTTCATGGAACGAGGAGACTTCTTAACAACTCCAAATGGACTGTGGCATGGACATGGCCACACTGGTGACAAACCGATGATTTGGATGGATTGCCTTGATATTCCGACTATTTATTATCTCGGTGGTACGTTCTTTGAGCCGTATCCAGAGAAAATTGAACAGCCAAATGTGCCAGATAATTATACTGCTCAGCGTTATGAGGGTGGAATGGTTCGACCGGTTTCGGACCGATATACAAAGAAAGCTCCTCTTAGTTCCTACAAATGGGCAGGAACGGAAGCAGCGCTTAATGGATTAAGTCGTTTTGAGCCAGATGCTTACGATGGTTATGCTGTTGAATATATAAATCCATCAAACGGTGAGACAGCATGTCCAACGATTGCAGCTTGGATGCAAAAATTGCCGAAGGGATTCAGAGGAAAAGCACATCGCCATACACATGCATCAATCTACCATGTGCATGAAGGGGCAGGATATACAATTATTAATGGTGTTCGCTTCGATTGGTCTAAAGGAGACTTCTTTGTTGTACCAAACTGGGCATGGCACGAACACGTTGCGTTTGAAACTAGTTATGTATTTTCCACAAATGACCTCCCGATTTTAGAAAAATTCGGGTTAGAGCGGAAACAGGAATATGAGAGAAATAATGGATTTCAAACAATTACAGGAGAGTTTGAACCAGCTTTACCTTAAGTTTGTATATAAAAAGGCGCCCTTTAGTAAGGAAAAGTATCATACTAGAGGGCGCTTATTAGTTGTTTGGATTAATAAGCCTTCAACACATGAAGCAAATAATCCTTTCGATTCAGCGGATTAAAGTCAACGCGTTTTCGAGTAGGGAAGGGAGCCGTAAGCATTGTGAAACCAGCTGGCTTCGTTGTAAAGATTCCTTCTCCTTCTGTAAATGAATGGAGCATTCGTTTAAAATTTTCTGTTTTCGCAATAGGTAACGATCCAGTTAAGTGATAAGAATCATTATGCAATATAGGCTCTGCAAAAGTCGCTGGAATGGCAGCGAGCTTATACATCGCGGTACTAATTGCGTGCTCCGGTACAGTTAATTCAAATTCGTTTAATGGCTCAAATACACATGTTTCAGCTTGCTGTAAAGCATCCATTAAAACGAGCGGTGTTAAGTTTCTAAAGTCACTCGCTGTTGTAACAGGGCTTGCATAACCAGTATGTGTTAACGTGACGATAATGTCCGTAACTTCCCATCCGTATAAACCTTGTTTTAACGTTTGAAATACCGTATCTTCAATCGCTTTATGAAATGCTAAAGGTAGTGATCCAAGTTCAATACCTAAGTCGTACGTTATGCCAGAGTTATGCTTCCCACGTTCAACTTTGAAACCGATTGTTGCGTAAAATGGATTCTCTTTTTCACCCATTACTTCAACAGAATTGCCTACGCCAATTGGTTTCTCGATACATACAACTCGCGTATTTGAAAAAGTAACCTGCAAATTATATTTCTCATAAAGTGTTGTTTCAATTACTTCTTTTTGTACCTCACCGAAAAGGCGAATGTATAGTTCATTATGAACATCATCTTTCCACACTTTAATAAGTGGATCTTCTTCACATAGTTCCATAAGTGCAGCGTATAAATCATGAATTCGTTCTTTTGGTACTGCGTCAATGGAAGCTTCCATTTGTGGTTCGGCAAAGTGAATATCTTTTATATAATCCGTACGTTCACCGATAATATCACCAATTTTTATATCATTCAGTCCCCACACTTTGCAAAATTCTCCGCTAGGAACGATAGTAGATTGAACAGCATTTCCGCTATGAAACATACACATTTTTTTAATCTTTTCTTTATGTGGTAGAGACTCATCGCGCTGTATATCAACATATTTTCTAACGTGTAAGCTACCTGAAAAAACTCTTATATACGCAACCTTTTCTCCAGAAGGTTCACGTTCAATTTTAAAAACAACACCGGATAATGGTTCCTCTTGTGCGGATGTAAGAGCTGGCATTAGGGCAGGAAGTTTTTCAAGTATTTCAGTTACTCCTATACCTGTCATTGCTGAGCCGAAAAAGATTGGATACACATTTGCTTGCTGTATTTGCTGTTCTAGTTTTTCTCTTAATAGTGCGTCCGGTATTATTTCGTTATTTACATATGATTCAAGTAATGATTCATTAAATGGTGCTAACAGTTCCATACAATCGTCATATGATTTGTATTCAATGATCCGGGCTTCTTTCGTTCCTTCGTTTAGAACAGAATAGAAGGGGAATGCTTCATTTGAAAGAACCTCTTTTATTTGTTTCATAACTTTTTCAGTGTTTGCTCCACTACGATCAATTTTATTAACGAATAAAATTGTCGGTATGTTTAGTTTCTGTAATGTTCGCATTAAAATTTTTGTTTGTGCTTGCACACCTTCAACGGCAGAGATAACTAAAATCGCACCGTCTAGAACGCGGAATGATCGCTCCACTTCAGCGATAAAATCAGCGTGTCCAGGTGTATCAATGACATTTACTTTTACATCATCAATAAAGAAAGAAACGACAGATGCTTTAATCGTAATTCCGCGTTGTCTTTCTAATTCCATTGAGTCAGTTTGTGTATTACCACTATCTACTCGGCCAATTTCTTTAATCACATTCGTTTCATAAAGAATACGCTCAGTCAAACTCGTCTTGCCAGCGTCTACGTGCGCAACAATCCCTATATTTATTGTTGTCATTTATGAATATCCTCATTTCATTTTCCATTTTCATTTCCTCATTTCTATTTGTGTATTGCCGCATTACAATCACTCTCCAGTCATTTAAATTATTACTATTATAGTGCAATTAACATTATTTGTAACGCTACAAAGCGCCTTAATTTGGAAAAAATAAAATGAAAACAAAATGCTTGCATTCTAAATCGATATAGATTATATTAATTGACATATCAACTATTGATACATCAAATGTTTTTATTTTGATTGTAAAGGAGGGTTAATTTGACAAGTTCATGCTCAAAAGAAGCGATTATTTTATATAAATTACACTTTCTAAATAAAGAAGTAAGTTCGAAATTTGAAGGGTGTACGGGTATGAGCCAGTCTCGATTAGAGCTTATACTTCAATTATTTGAAGTAGGTGAAATTAGTCAAAAAGCACTTCAGCAAGAAGTGAATATTGATAATGCTGCGATAACAAGGCATTTAAAGCAGCTTGAGGCCAATGAAATGATTGTAAGACGTAAAAATCCAGATGATAACAGAATTACGTTAGTTTCTCTTACTGAAGAGGGGCGAAATAAAATTCAGGCGTTTCAAGAAGAAAAAGAACGTTTTGCAGCATCTGCATTTAAAGGATTAAGTGAGGAAGAACGCGATAATCTTTTAAATATGTTAAATCACATTCAAGAAAATATAAAAGAATTATAAAAAAGGGAGAATACAACTATGACTAACTCAGTAAAAACAAATGATTTTAACGAAATTTTAACAGGACGTCGTTCAATTCGTAAGTACGACCCTTCAGTGAAAATTAGCAAAGAAGAAATGACAGAAATTCTTACAGAAGCAACACTTGCACCATCTTCAGTAAACATGCAACCATGGAGATTCGTAGTGATTGAAAGTGACGAAGCGAAAGCAACACTTGCGCCACTTGCGAAATTCAATCAATCTCAAGTAGAAACATCTTCAGCAATGATTGCTTTATTTGGTGATTTAAACAATTTTGATAACGCAGAGGAAATTTACGGTACAGCAGTAGAGCGTGGCTTAATGCCAGCAGAAGTAAAAGAAGACCAAATGAAAAAACTTTCAGCTTACTTCTCAATGGTTACACCAGAAGTAATGAAAGATACGGTATTAATTGACGGTGGTCTTGTAGCAATGCAATTTATGCTAGCAGCTCGTGCGCACGGTTATGACACTTGTCCAATTGGTGGATTTGAAAAAGACCAAATCGCAGAAGCATTTGGACTAGATAAAGAACGCTACGTACCAGTTATGTTAATTTCAATCGGGAAAGCTGCAGACAGTGGTTACCAATCAGTACGTCTTCCAATTGAAAAAGTTGCAGAGTGGAAATAATTTTATAAAAGAACTTCAATAAGTGAAAGATGAGAGGGGAAGCACCATGATTATTATTCACGCAATATTTCAAGTAGACCCAGCAAAACAACAAGCATTTTTAGAAGAAATTCAGCCACTCATTCATGGTTCAAGAGAAGAAAGTGGAAATGTATCTTATGACTTATATAAAGATACAGAAAAAGAAAGTGTTTATACGATGGTAGAAGTATGGAAAGATGAAGCAGCAGTTGCGAGCCATAATACGAGTGAACACTTCACATCTTTCGTTAGTAAAGCAGCACAATTTTTAACTGCTCCTCTTGATATAAAAGCTTATAATGGAGAGTTAGTAAAATAATAAGGTAGAAAAAGATGACTTTAGCATATGGCTGAAGTCATCTTTTTTGTATAAGTAGAATCCATTTTGGACTCAGTTATGTTGATTGATAAGTGTTGCTCGTATCCTCAGTAACTGTGGTGAATTGTATGTTAAATTCGAACATTTGGTTTATTGGGATATTTTTCCGTGTTATAATTTTCTTGTAAATAAAAGGTAGAGGGGAGTAAGTAATGGGAGAATTTCAAAGTAATTTGCATACGGCAACGCAACTTGCAACGAAAATGAGAAATGCTTCAGATAGAATGCAAAGTGCTACTAGTCGCTCTATAAATAAGGCAACGCATACTACACTATCTGTGAACTTCAAGGCACAAGAAGCAAATCAACAAAATTTACAGATCACGAAACAATTTTGTACTGCTTTTCAACAAACAATTGATAATATCCATTCCGTAGCAAATGAATTTGAGAAAATGGATACAGGACTTCAAAAGACTTTTCAATAATGTAACAACCTACGTAAAGGGGAAAAGGTAGGGCGAAAAGATGAGTCAAGAAATTGAAAAGAGAATCAGTCAATGTAATCAAAAATTACGAAATATATTTGAAGAACAAAATGAAAACCGAATTGCGCTGCAAAATCAAGAACGAGCAGAGGCTAGTTTTCATGAATGGAAAAATAGAAGCAATCGTTTATTTAACCGAATACTAGAAACTTGGCACGGCGACAAAGAAGTGTTTCACCTTTTTACGAATATGCGGCAAGAAATCGGACAGTATGAAAGAAAACTTACATTCGAATTAGAAATTGAAAAAGAGACGTTGCTTAAAGAAAAACGGCATCTCAGTGAGAAAGAAAACGACCTTTCCTATGAACAGCAGCAACTACAAAGGGAGGCCAATACATGAGTTTAAACATGTATTTGGGAGAAGTACAAAGTCAAACTCAAAGTATGAACGCTATATGTAATGCTACGATTGAAAGTATGGAACAAGCCATTCAATCTATTGATGCATTTGCGGTAGATACAGTACTACAAGGACAAACATACAGTAGTGCAAAAGCCTACCTTGTCCAAACATTTCGGCCATTAGCGCAAGGAATCATATGCTTATGTGAAGAATTAATTCGCCAAAACGAAGCATTTCCAAACGAGTTCCAAGCGAAAGTTGCTTCGACAGATGTGATTGAACAAGAAATAAGAGAACAAATACGGGGAATTAATCAATCGATTACAAGTATAGAAGCAATAGAAGTACTTACACCAATGCCCGGAGTAAGTGCGATTGTAACGGTATTAGGTGCAATGAGAAAAAAACTGGAAGAAAAACTAGAGCGTTTACAAGAATTCGAACATTCATCCAGCAACAACTACAGCACTGCTCTCCAATTAGCGGCTAGCATCACAGCCGGACTCGCTGAAGTGCAAAGTGGGAAAGGATTTAGTCCTGTGAGTGGGACGTTTAGTACACAAGGGTTGAATATGGATTGGGTGAGTTCTATTCAGGGGATTATAGAAGAACAAGCTCGACAAACCGAGATGAAACAAATTACTTTGCAAAAACAACAATTTAACTTACAAGAGCAGGAAGACAATAGATCATGGCATGAAAAAACAGCCATTTATGCGCAATCATTTTTGCATGGAGTTATCGAATTTTTTCAAGGTGCTGGTGATGCAGCACTAGAAAACTTTTTTGGACTACAACCACATGAGAATGATAAATTAGAAAGTAAGACAACTTACCAAGTTGGAAGGTTGGCTGGAAATGTTATATCAATAGTCGGATCCATTGTAGAAATGTTTGAAGGTATCTCGCTCATAGGCGGATCTAATTTCTTAACTATCGTGGCAGAAGTAGGAACTGGCGGGTTAGCGTCACCAATTGTTATTCCATTAGATATAGCTGCAACAACTGCTGGGGCTAGTCTTTTTGCGCATGGTGGATTTGTTTGGAATAAATCGATTCAAAATGCTAAGGATACTATTCAAAAAATCCAGTCTTCTGGTGGAGGTAAGGGTGCGAGTAATCGAATACCTTCTTATGGAAAAGATTCTGTACCTAAAGGTCCATACCGTGAAGTAAATGGTTATCCAATAAAAGTGAAAGCAGGAGCTCAAGAAAAGCATATTCCCGATACACCGAACTATAAACAAGAATTAGCAAATGGAAAAAATAAGAGCATTTTCTATGGCGATAATAAAATAGCGCAAGAATTGCTTGATAAGTTT
This sequence comes from Bacillus cereus group sp. N12, assembly GCF_016483575.1. Lineage (NCBI taxonomy): Bacteria > Bacillati > Bacillota > Bacilli > Caryophanales > Bacillaceae > Bacillus > Bacillus cereus group sp. N12. The sequence continues at coordinate 22,534 of NZ_JAEHBO010000001.1, read as the reverse complement.
GCAGGAAAAGGAACCACTGTTACCAAAAATAAAGAAAGAGTGGACTTTGGTAAACCAATAGGTAAATACTATGACACTGTGACCGGACAATATATAGAGACTAGTAGAGGAATGATACATTATGGAAAAGATGGTGCCCATATAGTACCAGCAAAACCATCAGAATAAAATTAAGAAAGAGGATGTCTATGGAAGCAGATTCTTTATTTAAAACATTAACAGAGCATGAAGGTGTAGAAATCATATTAGAGTGGAACAGTGGGTTGAGAATTATAGGCAAAACAGACACATTTTATGAGACAGACAATGGATTAGATGATGATGACCCCGCATACGCAGAATATTATGCAACAGCATTTCAAGTAAATCATATTTTATCTCAACCTTCTACTAACGAAGGTATTGTATATAATTGGTTGATACAAGAAAAAAGTTCATTGGTTGAAATTTCTCTCTATGATGATCCGCCAAGTGCAGTGTTTTTAACTGACGGAAAAAGAGTATGGGAAAGTGGAATATCTAAATAATAGGTGGTATATAAACTGAGACCTTGATTGGCATATATGCTTTTCAAGGTTTTTCTATGTTTTTAACACCTGTAAAGGGTGTTCATCAGTGGCACGAAATTGGTTGCAAGAATAAGAGGTAGATGAGATTCCTAGTGAATTTATCGCAATTAATAAGAATTAATTGAACCTATTCTACTAGATTATGACGACAGGAAAAGAATTTGTAGAAGAAAAAGTTTTCTTTAGGATAGATATTTGAATGGACCATGTTATCTGTCTTAAAATAAACAAATAAATGGCGAGTTACTTATGGAAAATAATCAACAAGAGAGACTTCACATTTGAGGTCTCTTTTGTTGATTTCAATTGAAAATTATTATTTAAGCGAATTCTTTTTTGTACCTCGTATTTCACATACGCATAGGCTTCAATTGCAGTTATATAGTATGCTTTTCAATGCCAAAAAACTGGGGATAAAGAACAATGGGGAATTTTTTCGGTATTCTTGGTACGGGTCTGCCTACAGACTATGTAAAATTTATTGAAACTTATGGTACAGGTGGTATTGACAATTTCTTGTGGATATTAACTCCTTTTGTAAACGATGAAAATGTAAATTATCTTGGTAGGCAGAAGGAAATAATGGATTCATATATACAATCTAAGAAAAGTTTTCCACAATATTATAAACATGATGTTTACCCTTCAAGTGGGGGGATACTTCCATGGGCATACACTGATAATGGTGACGAATTGTACTGGTTAACAGATGGAAAACCCGATGAGTGGAAAATTGTGGTATATAAATCGGGATCACCAAAGAATTATACTTACTCACTTACGATGATAGAATTTTTATATCAAATAATAACGAAGAAATTAATATGCAATGCATTTCCTGATGATTTTCCAAGTGATGAAACTACATTTGTTTCAGTAAATGTTGAGTAGTTATTTAACCTTGATTGGCTATGTGCCTTTCAAGGTTTTTTAGTAAACTAAAAGGTTTTATTCTTTGAGAAATTTCATGTGTGAATCAAAAAAATATGATAGTAAATTAATATTCAAATATAGCGACAAACCTTACAGGAAAATAGTTATCTGTTAAAAGAAACCACAATTCATAAGTGCTGATTTCTTTTTATGGATTTGAATAACAAATATTATATCTCTCCTTGGATCAAGGCAAATAGCTACTTCATTAATGGATGATAAGGCACTAAATAAAATAGGCCAGTGCAAAAGTATCAAGTGGAGTAAGTACATTTGCTAATGCAGTAAAACTAGCAAATGAATTTAAGCCTACGCTTGAAATGTTACAATTATTTAAGAGAAATGCTTCCTATGCATTCTCTAGTGTTGGTGGAACTATCGTAACCAAAATACCTCAAGGCGAATTGATAGAAGCTTATTATAAGTTTGCGAAGTCTAAAGATGGTGGTACGGATACGGGTAATAGAGAGGCTGAAGTTCCACCTGTTTTTAGACAAACTGATTTTGCTAGTTCTTATGAAGTAAGGTATAATCAGACACCTTCACCAGTTAATTCGAAGGTTGAATTTGAAGGAATCAGAGGAGAATCTTTAAGTACACTTAAACCACCACCAGGCCTCAAATTGAAACGTATATTAGATGAGGCTGGCATTAAAGGTATTCAATATAAAAATGGAGTGCCTGATTTTTCGCCAGTATCAAAGGCTCAAATTGAAATTGACTATATACTTGGAGGAAAAGGTAATTATGGTACATAAGCTAGGACATACAATTTTGCTCAAGCAGATCAAAAGTTAGCAGATAAGCTAAATGACTCAGTTGAACTAGCTCGCCAATTTGGAATGGAACCTGGTGGGATTACCGCGAAAGACATAGACAAATATCGAACAAAAAATCAATTAACATGGCATGAAGTAAATGATGTGAAAATAATGCAACTTGTACCGACAGAGATAAATAAAAGATTTGGGCATCTTGGTGGAGTAGGTGAGATAAACGCAGGTGCGTTTGAGCCGGGAGAATTTGCTAATAAATAAAAAGGAGAAGTAAGATGAAAATAAATGATGCGATTTTTGGTGAGCTTGAATATGATTTTGTGTGGTCTAAGGATACTAGCATTAACTTTTTTGGACATGAAGTCGAGATAGCGCTAATAGTAAAAGGTGATGAGGATGGTAAGTTTGATGAAGAACAATATGTAGCATATACTTCACTTATGCAAAATTGGGAACAATTACAACAAAGCTTTTTGCAATCAGTATTAGACTATTACAAACAAGAGCGTCAGGAACTAGGTTATGATATTGAAGTAAATGAAAGTTATCCATTAGTTGAAACAACTAATGAAATATTAGAAATGATAAGTTTAGATGGGATTGTTGTTCCCTATGCAGGTATTTTTGACGGTCGGGATATTGGAATTACATTTAATTGTACATGGGATACAGAAAATGGGCTAGGGATTCGTTTGTTAAATGAAAAAGTAACTGAAGTAGGTTATCAAGACGTTGCGATTTAAAATAGGCTGTTAAAAAGTTAAGACTCATGATGGTAATACCATCATGGAGTACTATGTGCAATGATAGAATTGAAAAAGAAGTACGAGCTTAGGCAAGATGACATTTTATCAGGCGATGAATATAAACACATGGAATGTATATGGAACTAACGAAATCGTACAAACTCGTAAGTTTTAACATAGTAGTTGTCACTGTCACGATATATAAAAATTGTCAAATTTTCAAGTTTTAGGAGCAAACTCTGTATTAAAAATAGCCCCGGTTATGTTAGAAATTTTTGATGCTCCTTATGGAACAGACCTATGTTGGTTGTATAAAGAAGGTGTTCATGTAGGTTTATGATTTGATAAGTGAAGATGAGAAAGATATTGGTCAAATTGTGGAAGAGATGTTGCTGAATCCAGAAAATGTTCAAAGAATTGTTATTCAAGTTATGCCTGATGGAACGATTGTGAAGAAAATTCTTGAAGTATAAAAGGTGGAAAAGAAATTATGCTAAGGGATAAAATCAAAAATGATATATATTTTAACAAATTTATCAATTATGAGGAAAAGAGAATAGAAAAGTTTTTATTATTGGTTGAAAAGGTTATTGAGGAAAGAGGCAAAGATGATAAAGGTGTAAAGAATGGATATATAGCGTTACAAGGGTATCATTTTAATAAATTAAGGGCAATGTACTCTGCGGGTTGTTCTATTCAAACTATTCGTGATTTTTTACCTGAAGTAATAAATATAATGGAAAAAGTGTGGAATAAAGAAAGTGGATATATACGTATGTTATGGATGATATCTATAGCAGTAATGCTAAATGTTGAAGATAAAGAATTTAATAGACTAATAGCAATGGTAAGGAAAGAAGGATTAAATGATTATTTGATTAATTATTTTATTGCTTTTAGAAATAGTGAGCCATCAGATTTTTATGAGCAAAGTGAGTTTTATGTAAAATATCCATATTTCAAATTAAAAGAAGTAATTGAGAGTAATAAAATTTCACAAGAGAATTCTATAAAAAATTTAGAGAAATATATAAAGGAGTATTGGTATAAGGGACATTTAGAGGAAGCATGGTACGATGCACATGAAAATAAACATGACATTTATAGTGGTTACTGGAGTTTTGAAAGTGGAGCAATCGCTAAAATTTTAAAATTAGATGACTCAACCTTGAAAGATAGTTCATATTACCCTTATGATATGGTGCATTGCCAAGAAAAATAAATGTTGGAATCCACAGTGATAAATTTTTACACTGTGGATTTTTTAGTTTGTATTAAAGTAGGTATAAGGGTAATGTTGGTAATGGATCCAGTGAGCTAGAAGTAAGATTGATACAGAACTAATTAGGAAATATGTACGAGAGGTTGAAACGCAGACGAATTATGAATTATCACTGGATTTTTTTATCTAAATATCCATAATATCTAATTGATTGTTAGTAACTTCATCAACATATTATTCGTTTATATACATATAGCGGAGTTTAGCTGAATCTTCAATAGGCCATATCGCAAAAGGAGCAAAAGCATCAAGTGGAGTAAGTACATTTGCTAATGCAGTAAAACTAGCAAAAGAATTGAAGCCAACGCTTGAAATGTTACAATCATTTAAGAGAGAGGCTTCCTATGCATTCTCTAGTGTTGGTGGAACTATTGTAACCAAAATACCCCAAGGCGAATTAATAGAAGCTTATTATAAGTTTGCGAAGTCTAAAGATGGTAAGACTTCAGAACCATACGATATAGTACCGTATAGGCCAAGCAATTCACCATTAGAAAATCATCATGGAGTTATGGATGTATGGGCTAAACATAATGTCCCTGATTATGTTAGTAGAGGGGCGAATACTCCAACTTTAGCTTTAACTAAAGAGCAACACAATGCTACTAAAGCTGTTTATAGACAATCACTCTTTGAAAAAACAGGGAAAAAGGTTGGAGGTAAAGTAGATTGGAAATCTGTTTCACCAAAAGAAATACAAGAATTGACGGAAAAAATGTTTGATGCTGCGAATGTACCACGTTTAGCTAGACAAGAGTATTATAGGGCCTTTAATCAATATAATTTTAGGGAGTAATTTAGATGGGAAATATTAATCAGTTGATTAAAAAAGTAAAATCATTACCTAATTGTCGAGTTCAGGAGCCTACAGAATTACCGATAATTGATAAGAATAAGCATATGCTACCAGGTGATTTAAAAGAATTTTATAGTCTTTGTGGTGGTCTAACTTTATTTGAAAATGAGGAATATCCTATTCATATTGTTACCCCAGAGGAGTTTATTTTGGCTAATCCCGTAATTGTAGGAGAGTTATGTGAAGAAGATATTTCATCAAATTGGTATATTATATGCAATGATGGTAAGGGTGAATATTTAACAATAGATCTTAGTGAAGAGAGATTAGGTAGATGTTATGATAGTTTCTTTGATCGACATGGAATAGTTGGGGAGACGCAAGTTATCGCAACTTCATTCACTGAATTACTTGAAAAACTTATTAAGAACAATGGACAATATTGGTATTGGCTAAAGAGTGAACTTGAATCACTTGGAGATGCTTATGATGATGAAGAGTGAAAAAGAGAGTCTTTAAGTGGAATAAAAAAGTGAAAGGGTGTTTGAAAGTCAGTACTCTATGATGGTTGAACCATTATAGAGTACTATGTACAATGATAGAAAAGAAAAAGAAGTACGAGCTTAGGCAAGATGATATTTTACTGGGGGATGAATATAAACAGATGGAATGTATATTAAACTAATGAACTCGTACAAATTCGTAAGTTTTAACGTAGTAGTTGGCACGACATAGAAAAGGTAGTTGGAATGGAGAAAATCCAATTGAAGGTCGAGAATATTATGTCGAGTTAGAAATAGGAAATACAGTAGTGTGGGGAGAAGAGTTTTAATATTAGAAATATTATTGTTGTTTATAACGAAAGTCTATATAAGGCAAGTTGAGGAATGTAGATTGAGTGAGCAAATTCAATAGAAGTGGAGAACATTTATTTGAAAACAATAATCAAAAATATAGGTAATAAAAATATAAAAGCTAAAGTAGAAGAACCTTTAATTTTTCATGTAGAAACACTATTTAATTTATTATCTAAAGTAGAAGATAAATTAATAGATGGATTTTCAATACAAATTGGATGGTCTGTTTATAGTTTATATAAGTATGAAGAGTATTATCAAATTATTACCCGGGATTATACTAAAAATCCTTTTAAAGATAAGACGGAAGACTTAACGATTGCATTATGGGTACAACTTGAGCAATCATATTGCTTACGCCGATTAAATATGGAGGGGGAATTAATAAAATTTAATGATAAGATTGTGATAGCGAAAGACGTGTTGCAACAAGAAGAGTTTTATTTACAAAGATCTAGTGGTTGTGATGAAGATGATTCGGGTTGGTATATAGGTCCTATCAATGAAGAAGTATCAGGAGAATTAGAGACCATATACGCCTACGAATTATTAAAAATGAAACCTGCAATTATTCAAGTACTAGCTTTACCTTATAATTATTTAGTAGTTTTTGAGAAAGACGAAATTAAATCGATTTTAAATGAAAGTGATATTGATATTTGGAGTGAAATAGAAAGATAGTGAATGTATATAAGGTGTTAAATACCCAATATGAAAATTACGTGAGTTAAGCACCTCATTGTCAATATACGACAATAGGTGCTTTTTTGCGTGCAATGAAGAAAAAATAAAAGATTCATTTTCACTCTATTTCATATTTGAATTACATGTTATAATTCGGAAAAAATATTCTTAATTTTTAGATAATTAAAAGGTGGTAGATACTATATGAGTACATTAAAGAAGATTACTAATAATATTTCGAAAGTTATTATAGGAAAAGATGAATCGATTGAACTGGTAGCTATAGCTCTTATAGCAAGAGGGCACATTTTATTAGAGGATGTACCTGGGACGGGGAAAACAACATTAGCGAAAAGTTTGGCTAAAAGTGTGGACGCTAAGTTCCAAAGAATTCAATTCACAGCGGATACTTTACCTGGAGATGTTATTGGTCTTGAATATTTTGATGTGAAGGAATCGGAATTTAAAACGAGGTTAGGTCCTATTTTTGCAAATATCGTATTAGTGGATGAAATTAATCGGGCTGTACCGAGAACACAATCTTCGTTACTTGAAGTTATGGAAGAGCGTACTGTTACAATTGCGAAGCAGACACATTCATTACCAGAACCTTTTTTAGTAATTGCAACGCAAAATCCTCTTGAATCGGCTGGTACATTTCCTTTACCTGATGCTCAGCTAGATCGTTTTTTACTTACGATTCGTCAAGGTTATCCTACGAGAGAAGCAGAAAAGGAAATGATGAATCGGTTTCAAATGAATGATCCGTTAGAAACGTTACATTCTATTATTTCAAGTGAAGAAATTATTACGATGCAAAAGCGTGCAAGAGAAGTGTTAGTAGGGAATGATGTGCAAGATTATCTCCTTGAAATTATTGAAGCAACTCGTAACCATGAGTTAATTGAAATTGGTGTAAGCCCTCGGGGAACGTTGGCATTTATGAGGGCGATTCAAGCACGGGCAATATTAAATGAAAGAGAGTACTGTACGCCAGATGATATTAAGACGCTCGCTGCATCAGTTTGTGCTCATCGTTTAACGTTAACGATTGAGGGAGAGATGAAAACGACGAAAGAACAAATTATGAAAGAAATTCTTCATACGATTAGTGTGCCAGTGGAGAATGTACGATGAATCAACAGCTTGTGTATACACCTTTAGCGGAGCCTTTCGTAATGGGGGTTATGTCAGTTGTAGCCGTTATTTTAAGTGTATTTTCAAGTAATCTACTGTTTTTATCTCTCGTATTTTTATATGTAATTTTAATAGGTGCTATGCATGTATATATACGTAAAGTATCTCGTGTTGAATGGGAATACAGTCAAGGGAATTCGAACGTTTTTATAGGTGAAACGAATATGTGCAAAATGAAAATTTCAAACAAGTCGATATTTCCTATTCTTAATATCGTATTTCGATTTAAATGTGAAAATAAGCTAACTTGGAATCATGATGAAATAAACAAAAATCATAGTATAGGTTCAAATTATTATATGAATTTTAATTTAAAAGGAAAGGAGTCAGTTTCATTTGATTTGCAAGCTGTAGCGTTAAAAAGAGGCATCGCGAAATGGGAAGAAGTTGAAATTGTTATTACTGATCTCTTTGGATTTATAACGAACCATATAACATATAAACAAGTTGATACGCCGTCGTATTTAGTCTTACCAGCTGTTCCGAAAATACAAGTTCCTGAATTACAAGAATGGTCACGAGGATTTCGAAAAGCGATGTCTTCACCCTTATATGATGAAACGAAAGTAATGGGAGTAAAGTTTTATGAAAATGAAGATTTTCGTTCCATCCACTGGAGTGCAACCGCGAAAACAGGGACGATAACAGCCAAAAAATACGAACGAACACAGTCAGATAAATATGCAATTTATCTCAACTTACAAAATAAAAGTGGCGTTTCTTTGCGAAATGATACAGAGGAACTAATTGAATTAACGGCGGGCATATGTAAACAGCTTCTCATACAAAACTGTTCATTTGAAGTATGGATTAATAGTGTAAAAGATAATGGTTTGCTACATATAAAAAATGGGGATAATCGGAAACATTTGCAAAATATATTAAAGGTACTTGCCTCAATATCGGACCAAGATACGCCTGTATCGTCTTCTTATTTTTACACTGCTGGCTTTCGTCTTAAGGAATTGGATGCGGTTCCTTTAATTCTTGGTACTTCACCAAAGAAATATAGTAGAACGAATAAATGGATTGTAATTAAAGAATAAGAAAGGGCTTATGTCATGTTGAATAAAAAGCAGCATACGAAAGTGAAGTTTTGGAGTGTAAAAGTAATAATTATACTTTTCTTTTCGATTAGTGCGATAGCGTTATCGCAAGGTGTTGTGCATGTACAAGGCATAGTGAAAGAGCGTTTTTTTAGTGAGAAAAAATCTGAAAAAAATTATAAAGAAACAATAAACTATGAAAATATTGAAGAGTATGGGACACCTATTGAAGATAAAAAAGTAGGAGATAAAGGGATAAGAACAACAACGGGTAAAAAAATGAAAGAGTTCGAAAGGAAAAGTTCATGGGGAGCCATATTCTCAGTACTTTCAAATTCATGGATTACTGTAGCTTTTTATGTAGTTATTGCAGTAATAATTATATATTTTCTTTATAAATCAGTTAGGAAAAAGTTAACGAAATCAGAAATAGAACAAGAGAAACAAACGGTAACAAAAGAAAATACTGTAAGAACCGAAAAGAACGAGAAAGTGAGGCATCAGTTAGAACAGCCGTTACCGACAGATAAGATAAGAAAAACGTTAGTTGAATGGGAAAGAACATTACCATTTCATGAACAGAGAAGGTCCTATGAAACGATGCAACAATGGTTAAAAAGAATTTGTAGAACAAGGGATATTATCTCGTTATATGAGTCTGTTCGTTATGGTGAAAAGACTTATACGGATTTAGATGTGGAAGAAATAATGAAGTGGGTAGAGGGAGATGGGAAGGTGGATACATAAATATCCACCTTTTCTTTTTTATATGGAAATTTGATTAATATGAATTATTTTCTTATATGAAACCGTATTCAAATAGGTAAACAAAATTAACTTTATTTACTTATACTTCATTACATGTTAACCTATATTTAATTTTTATAAATTATAATTAATTTTTAAGTTTTTTAAGGGTGTGAAAATGTAATGAAATCGGTATTAAAAAGCATACTTATTTCCTTTGTTTTTTCTGCAGTAGGTATGTGTTGGTTACTGTACGTATTATTCAAAGGGGACGGAGACTGGTTATTGTCTTGGATAGGTGTATTAATGGCATATTTATCTTTATATACTTTAATAGATTTATATTGTAAAAATACATACGATAAAAAAATAAATAAATGGCTTATAAAAACAGCGGTGACTAGTTTTAGTTTTTCTGTATTAGGAATCTCGTTTTGTATCATACACGAGCTATTAACACCGTGGAGTCTCAGTTTAATGGTGTGGTATTGGTTGGTAATGTTAGTGTTATTTTTAACGACCATAATATCATTAGTTAGTCTCGTATTTGTTAATCGTAAAAATCATAATTTCACCGGTGGATATAGAATGCTCATACTTCTAAATGTATTTCTTACATTGGGACCAGTATTATGGCCGCTATTACTTTCTATTATTGGAAATGGTATGAATGCTAGTGCGGGCTGGTAAAAAGGAATATAAATTAGTTGTGTAAAGAATAGGATGAAAAGTTGATATAGAATTTTAAATGTTTAAGAGAACATGTTTACATAAAAAATGAAAACATGTTCTCTTTTTATTTGCATGCATAACTCTTCCTCAGTTTACCGTATTTAAATTTAAACGTAAGTATTTCGTAAGGAATGGATAAGAAAAAAGAGAGATTTATCATATAGGATGAAAGTATAGCTTGAATCAATCCGATATTAATGGAGGAGAGAAAGCCTTATGAAAAAATGTAATTCAATTAAGTTAGCAAGTTTTGCAGTTTTATTAGCGGGTACTGCTCTATTCACACCTGGTTTTACTGTGACTGCAGAGTCAACTCAAAATATTTCTAGTTCGTCACAAGTACATGATCAAAAGAATCGTAATGGCTGGAAACAAGTAATGCAGGAAACAGTACAGCTTGGTGCTGTAGGAATATTAGCTAAGGCGTCTAACAACGGAAAAACGAGTAGTTATACTGCTGGCGTAGCAGATCTAAGTACAAAGAAACCGGTGAAATCAGATTATCGCTTTCGGATTGGTAGTGTGACGAAAACTTTTACTGCCACGACTGTTCTGCAATTAGTTGGAGAAAATCGCGTACAACTTGACGATTCAATTGAAAAGTGGCTACCGGGCCTCATTCAAGGAAATGGGTATGATGGTAATCAAATTACGATACGCCAACTTTTGAATCATACAAGTGGTATAGCTGAATATTTGAAGTCAAAAGATGCTGACATAATGAATTCGAAAAAAACGTATACAGCAGAAGAAATAGTGAAAATAGGACTTGCGCTGCCTCCGGATTTTTCGCCAGGTAAAGGCTGGTCGTATTCAAACACAGGATACGTAATACTAGGAATGCTTATTGAAAAAATAACTGGTAATAGTTATGCGGAAGAAATCGAAAAGCGAATTATTGAACCTTTGGACTTGTCAAATACGTTTTTACCAGGTAATTCACCTGTCATCCCAGGAAAGAATCATGCTCGTGGGTATGTGAAAACCGAAGGAACGAGCGAGTTGAAAGACATTACGTATTATAATCCGAGTTTAGCTAATTCAGCTGGAGATATGATTTCTAATGCGGATGATTTAAATAAATTCTTTTCATCTTTACTCAGTGGTAAGTTATTGAAGGAACGAGAGCTAAAAGAAATGCTTACTACAGTTCCTGTAGAAGGAAAAGCGGTTGGTGATGGGTATGGTCTTGGAATCTATGAGACTAAACTTCCAAACAGTGTTTCAGTTTGGGGTCACGGAGGAGGAATTCCCGGATTTACAACTTTTGCTGGCGGAGTAATTGGTGGTAAACATACATTGGCTGTCAGTATTAACTCTTTAGATGAGGTCGATATTGTTTCGCAGTTTAATAAAATGATGCAAATTGAATTTAATAAATAAATGAAAAGAAAATGAATGGAATTTTGTTATAGTTGTATATAAAAGAGGTACTTTGTAAAATGCGCAACTATGGACAGTAGTAGCATTTATGATAGGGCATCAAGTGTATTTCAAAGTGAAAATCAATCGTATAGCTTACGATAAAAATAAAAAGGATGTCAGTTACATGACATTCTTTTTATTTTGGATAAAAGAGATATGTGTATGATTCTGAAAATTGTTATTTTTGGAATCATTCCATATAATGAAGGGTATAGGGGCATCAATAGGGGAGTTATGCATAGAAAATACTTTAGTTAGTTAAATATTTCTCGTTTTAATCAAAATAATTATGAGTTGATTTGGAGTTGAATACAATGGAACAAAATCATTTTAAATGGACTAACAAGCAATTACGAGAACATGTTGAAGTATTAGATAGTAAAAGAAGTCCACACATTTTATTAAGGAATGCAACATATTTAAATTCGTATATGCGTGAGTGGATGAAAGCGAATATTTGGATCTATGATGACCGCATTGTATATGTAGGAGAAAAATTGCCAGAGCAACTAAGTGAATGTGAAGTGATTGATTGCGATGGAAAGCATATAGTTCCTAGTTACATCGAACCGCATGTGCATCCATATCAATTGTATAATCCAGAGACGTTAGCGAATCATGCGATGCAATTTGGGACGACAACTTTTATTAATGATAATTTAACTTTATTTTTCACATTACAACGTGAAGAAGCATTTCGTTTATTAGATGAATTTAAAAAGGTTCCGGCAAGTATGTATTGGTGGTGTCGTTTTGATGGGCAAACTGAGCTGCAAAATGGGGAATCTTTATTTAATAGTGAAGAAATAATAGAGTGGCTAAAGCATGACGCAGTTCTTCAAGGCGGCGAGTTAACAGCATGGCCGAAACTATTACATGGCGATGATGAAATGTTAAATTGGGTGCAGGAAACGAAGCGGTTACAGAAAAAAGTAGAAGGACATTTTCCGGGGGCATCTGAAACGACTTTAGCGAAGTTAAAACTGTTAGGTACAGATTGTGATCATGAAGCGATGACAGGACAGGAAGCTTTCACGCGCCTTTTGCAAGGCTACACTGTTTCTCTTAGAAATTCTTCGATTCGTCCAGATTTAAAAGTTTTATTGAAAGAATTACTAGAATTAGGTGTTAAGCAATTTGATAGATTCATTTTTACAACAGATGGTTCACATCCGTCATTTTATGAAAACGGAATGACGAATAGATTGATAGAAATAGCGATTGAGCAAGGAATTCCGGCAATAGATGCTTACCATATGGCAAGTTATAACATTGCTCGTTATTATAATATGGAGCATTTACATGGCTCCATTGCGACAGGGAGAATCGCCAATATTAATATTTTGGAAAGTAAAGAAAATCCGGTGCCAATTAGTGTAATTGCAAAGGGAAAATGGGTGAAGCGTGACGGAGTAAACAAAAATAAATCATTACATATAAACTGGAGTGAATTTAAAGTAACCCCATTATCATTAGACTGGTCTATAGAAAAAGAACATATGATTTTTTCTAATAAAACGGGTATACACTTGTTAAACAATGTTATAACAAAACCATATGTTAGCGAAATCGACTTAGACTGTGATGAACTTTCCATGGAACATGATGAATGTTTCCTAATGATGATTGCCCGCGATGGTACTTGGCGAGTGAATACAGTTGTGAAAGGTTTTGTAAATGAATTAGGAGGTCTTGCAAGTTCTTATTCTGGTACAGGTGACATTATTCTTATCGGAAAAAGGAAAGAAGATATGCTTACAGCTTTTCGTAGAGTAAAAGAGCTCGGTGGTGGAATGGTCATAGCAGAAAACAATGAAGTGTTACACGAAATTGCATTACCGTTGCTCGGGATTATGTCCGATTTAAAAATGAGTGAATTAATACAGGAAGAGAAAAAGATGGTGAAATTACTACAAGAGCGTGGCTACGTGTATGATGATCCAGCATTTACCATTTTGTTCTTTTCTGCGACGCACTTGCCGTTTATACGAGTAACACCTATAGGATTATATGATGTGAAAAGTAGTAAGGTAGTTGCCCAGCCCGTGAATTTGATAAAGCAATATTAAAAGGAAAGATCCTATAAAAATTTTATTTTATAGGATCTTTCTTATTATTAGCATAAGAATATTGTAAGCCTCAAATAATATAGTATCTAAATCATTTGAGGTGATATGTAAATATGAAAAAAATATTTTACATTTTAAGCATATTTATTCTGTGTGTATCGATACAACACGTTGTACATTCCCAATCAGATACACCAAGGTTATCTTCGGATTGTCTCGAAGAAAGGAAAATTCGAGATGAAAAGTATGTGAAGAATATAATACAGGACATTAAATCCACATTTAATTTAAATATTGATGAACATAGTTTTTGGGAAGTAAGTAAAAGAGATTTGGAGGCTGCCCATTTGATGTATGGTGGAAAGGAAAATGATTCTTATTATAATTCGCTAACTAAAATTTATGATAGTGGTGGATTTAGCGAGCAGCCGAGCTTATTTGTAAGGGCGCAAGAGGCATTTTTACTTTATAAAGAAAACGATAATATCAATGTAATGAAACGCCTAAAACTAGACGTTGAAAAAGGGGAATGGCTCGTTATAAAAACGAAAAAGAAGAAAGGGAAAAAAGTGAAATTCAAACCGTTACAATGTGAAAAAGATTATATGAAAAAGAGAAATGAATAACAAAATACGTATTAATGCTGCTTTTATTCAACGATATCTTGCTGTTGATTTGAAATCGGAAAAGGTAAACAAACATATTAGCTTTATGGAATATGTTTGTTTACCTTTTTTGAGAGATTTAAAAATTTGCGATATTGTTAGTTGAAAATTATGTACTTGCTAATGAACTTATAACATTCAATGAACTTGTTCTTCATAAAAATTAGATTTTGTGTCAAATGATTTATACATTGTCGAACCACCTATGTATATTTTATTCTACAGTATTTATAAAAGAATGTTGGCTATTCATAAGAAATATGATTGGCACAGTTTTTGCATGTATTACATGTAAGGAAGGGAGATTGTATGTAAGGAATCTGTACTCGTAATAGTATAAAACAAGCTACTATTGCATTATTGATCATAGTTGTATTTATAGCGGAACTGTAAATACATACAAATAAGTGGTTTTTTTGATTTTAAAATTCAGAATTTTCTTTTAAATTATTAGGGGGCAATGGTATGGTTAAATATTCGAAAATTTCTAAGTGGATTCTTGGTGTTGGACTAGTGACAATAACATGTAATGGTTTGCAAATTCAAGCAGAGACAAAAGAGAAAAATGTGAAGAACGTATTACAAATGGAGCCGGTAGGAATACAGAAATCTGTTGATGAATTGGCGCATCCTTCAAAAGTACAAGAAAATGCATCTTTTACAAAACGGTTAAAATTAGCGGATTTATCGCAGCGTCCACTAGCACCAACCGATAATATTAAACCGTTAGCTGAAGAAAAAAAGTATTCGATGGCTGAGTTAAATCAATTAAATAACAAACAATTAACTGATCTTCTTGTGACAATTAAATGGTATCAAATTCCAGAATTATTTCAGTTTAATAGTGATAGTCTTAAATTCTATCAAGATGATAGTCGAATGCAAGCGATTATTAATAAACTAGCAGAACAAGGACAAGCTTATACGAAAGATGATTCAAAAGGGATTGAAACATTAGTAGAAGCTCTACGTGCAGCATTTTATTTAGGTTTTTACCATGATGAATTAAGCAAACTAAATGAGCGTAGCTACCATGATAAATGTTTACCGGCTTTAAAAACAATTGCAAAAAATCCAAATTTCAAACTTGGTACATCGGAACAAAATAAAGTTATTTCATCATATGGAAAATTAATTGGAAATGCATCGGCTGATGTTGAAACGGTTTTATATGCAGGTGAAATTTTTAAACAATATAACGATAATCTTGCAACTTTCATTGAAGACCGAACAAAAGGAGACGCAATATATGAGTTGATGAAGGGAATTGATTTTGATATTCAGACGGATATGTACACGACTGGAAAAGAGCCGAAAGATACGATGTGGTATCGAAATATCGATAACTTTATTAATGAAGTAAGTCGTTTCGCACTAATTGGTACTGTAACAGATAAAAATGGATGGTTAATTAATAACGGAATTTACTATGCTGGCCGATTGGGCAAGCTTCATAGTACGCCGACAAAAGGACAGCAAGTTGTTACAGACGCAATGCGAATTTATCCATATTTAGGAGAGCAATACTTTGTTGCGGCAGAACAAATTACTACAAATTACGGAGGAGTAGATGCGAACGGAAAAACAATAAATTTAGATCAAATTCGAGACGATGGTAAAAAGAAATATTTACCGAAAACATATACGTTTGATGATGGAGCAATTGTCTTTAAAGCTGGGGATAAGGTTAGTGAAGAGAAAATTAAGCGACTATACTGGGCAGCGAAAGAAGTACGTTCTCAATTTTATCGTACAGTTGGTAGCGATAAACCACTTGAAAATGGACATGCGGATGATGTGCTAACGATGGTTATTTATAATAGTCCAGATGAGTATCAATTTAATCGTCAACTGTACGGATATGAAACGAATAATGGTGGAATGTACATTGAAGGAACGGGAACTTTCTTTACATATGAACGTACACCAGAGCAAAGTATTTATAGTTTGGAAGAATTGTTCCGCCATGAATTTACACACTACTTACAAGGAAGGTACGAGGTTCAGGGATTATGGGGCCAAGGGGAAATGTATCAAAATGAACGTTTAACATGGTTTGAAGAAGGAAATGCAGAGTTCTTTGCAGGTTCAACGCGATTAAATAGTGTAGTACCGCGAAAAAGTATAATTGGTGGGTTATCTAATGATCCTGCAAAACGTTATACAGCATCACAAACATTAAATGCGAAATATGGAACGTGGGATTTTTATAACTATTCGTTTGCATTGCAATCATATATGTATAATAAACGTCCTGAAATGTTCGATAAAGTGCATGATTTAATTCGTGCAAATGATTTTTCAAGTTAC
Source organism: Bacillus cereus group sp. N12 (assembly GCF_016483575.1). Lineage (NCBI taxonomy): Bacteria > Bacillati > Bacillota > Bacilli > Caryophanales > Bacillaceae > Bacillus > Bacillus cereus group sp. N12. The sequence goes on along the minus strand of NZ_JAEHBO010000001.1, from coordinate 5,700 downwards.
GACGCATACCGTTCTGCATTAAGCAAAGATAATAACTTAAATGAAGAATATCAATCTTATATGCAAATGCTTATAGATAATCGCGATAAGTATACAATCCCACAAGTATCAGATGAGTACTTAGCGCAGCATGATCCAAAATCGCTTTCGGACATTACTTCAGATATTACGAATGAAGCGAAATTAAAAGATGTGAAAGTAACAAAGAATAAATCACAATTCTTTAATACATTTACACTACAGGGGACATATACTGGAAGTTCAGCAAAAGGAGAGATTGAGGATTGGAAAGTAATGAATGAAGCAACAAATGATATGTTGAAACGTATTTCAGGAAAAGAGTGGACTGGATATAAAACATTGACTGCTTATTTTATAAATTACCGTGTTAATCATGCTGGACAATTTGAATATGATGTTGTGTTTAGCGGAGTAAATACGGAAGAAGGTACGGCTGTAGAAAAAGAGCCGAATAATTCATTTGAAACAGCCAATCCACTATTTTTAAATACGTTATTAAGAGGAAACTTAAGTGATCAAGATCAGGGAGATAAATTTGTTATCGATGTAAAGGATCAAAAAGATTTACAGATTTCTGTTACGAACGAACAAAATCTTGGACTAAACTGGGTATTATATTCTGAATCAGATCTAAACAATTACGTAACTTACGCAACAAAGCGTGATGGAAACAAATTGCTTGGAAATTATAATGCGAAGCCAGGAAAATATTATTTAAGTGTATATAAATATGGCGGAGGAACAGGGAATTATACAGTGGAAGTAAAATAGTTTACTATAGCTAGTTTAAGAGACTGCTAGTTGTATTTTTTAGCGAAGTAAAGCATGTAATATTAAATATTAAACTACTTTACATATACCCCGTTTTAATTTGAGAACGGGGGTATATGTATTTTAGATTTTTTTAATTTTCATAACTTCACTTGGTTTTGAAAAGAAAACAATGCATATAAATTTGAATTTCTGCTCGTAAACCATGTATGAATTCATCTTCTTAATGCTCTTTCATTTTAGCCTCAATGCTTGCTTTCAAATTAGTTGATACCTTATCGAAATATCCCATAACCAACTTTTTAATATCATCAGATATACCTTTCAAATCATTAGCTAAGTTTTCAGCAAGATATTCTTTTTCTATCGGCTGTAACTTCGTATAAAATTCACCAGCCTGCGTAAAGTCATCCTGTTTCGTTATAGGAGCTCTTTCAAGTTTACCTTCAACATACCTTCCATCACCGCTTGTTATTTGATTAGCAGGTGTCCAATTTTGCTGTTGGTTAATCGCTAATTTTCGAAATTCGGGTCCAATTCTTCTTCTTTGAGAATCGCTATAAATGTTAGCACGCCCTTGCAACATTTTATCATCAGATAGTTCTGCACCATCTAGTAAATTAGAAGGGGAGAAGGCGACTTTTTCTACTTGTTCCATATAATTTTCAGGGTTTTTATTTAATACCATTTTACCGACTGGTATAAGAGGGTACATCTTTTCATCCCATACTTTTGTATCATCTAGCGGATCATAAGAAAGATGTACTTCATCTTTTGGATCCATGAGCTGGACATATAAACCATACTCCACTGATTTACCAGCCTCAATTGCATCATATAAATCTTTCCCACTATAATCTGGATTTTCAGCAGCTAGTTTAGTAGCTTCCTTACTAGTAATGAATTGTACACCTTCAAAAGGATACCAATGATACTTTACGTACTTTCGATTGCCTTCAGCATTTCTCCAAACGTATGTATTTACACTATGTCCTGGGATGTGACGAAGACTTTTTACCGTACCGACATTAGAGTATAAACGGACAACAAAATGAATGGATTCGGGTGCTTTAGCGACAAAATTCCAAAATCTATCCGGATCTATTAAGTTATTTTTAGGTGAAGGCAACAACGCTTTAATCGTTTCAGGGAAATGCATCGGATCACGAACGGAAAAGACAGGAATGTGATTACATAAAAGATCGAAAACGCCTTCTTTTGTATAAAATTTTGTGGAAAAGCCGCGTACATTTCTAGAAGTATCTGGTGTTCCTTTCGTACTAACAGCTAACGAAAACCGTACCATAACAGGAACTTTCTCATTAGAATGTTGTAAAAAACTTAGCTTTGTATGTTCAAACATCGGATAGATCGTTTGAAAATAACCGAATGCCCCAAAACCTTTTACATGAACAGGTCTTTCTACAATTTTTTCATGTATAAATTCTTGTAACGTTTCATGCAGTACACTATCTTGCTTGAGAACAGGTCCACGTGAACCGACTGTTTGAGAGTGAAGTGTAGCTTGTTCATTAAGTTCTCGATTTTGATTAAGGTCTTCTCCTAATAAGGGTTGCCTCTTTTTATTATATTTTTCATTCATCGATATAGCCTCCAAATTTTTTCTTCGATTGTTACTAAATATGATTCTATAGCCTTGATTATGTATTACATACAAAGTTCAAAGTAGTAACATACCGCTAGATGAAAAAAACGCATATAGAGTGGACCTGTTGAAATAGAAGAAATTATGGAAAAATGAATATCGGAAAGAGAAAACACACTATTAAAATTTTAATCTTAAAAATTAATTGATAAATAACTTTATAGATAATGGTCATTAAAAAAATGGTAAAAATAACTAGGAGGAAATGAACATGTCGGATTGGTTTCAATTAGATAAAGAATATATGATGCCTACGTATTGCCGTACGGAGGTTGCAATAGAAAGAGGAGAAGGTTGTCAACTGTATGATGTGAATGGAAAAGAGTATTTAGATATGTTTTCTGGCGTAGGAGTAAACGTATTAGGATACAATCATCCTAAAATTGTGCAAACGACAATGGAGCAAGTTACGAAATCGTTGCATCTTCCATTTCACTTTTTAAACCCAGTTGCGATTGAATATGCAAAGAAATTAGTTGAGTACTCTTTAAAAAACGGCAAAGTATTTTTTACAAACTCTGGTACGGAAGCGACAGAAACAACGTTGAAATTAATTGATAAATATAGATTTATTACGAATGAAGAGCGAGAAGGTGTCGTTGTGCTCAAAGGTAGTTTCCACGGGCGAACGTTAGGGGCACTTCATTTTACGAGACAAGAAAATGTATATCAAAGTTTCCCTAAAACATCTATTCCTGTATACGAAGTAGAGCGTGAGAATATAGAGCAATTAGAAGAAACAATTTTAAATAAAAAGCCTATTGCAATTATGTTAGAGCCTGTATTAGGAAGTGGCGGGATATATCCTTTATCAAGTGAATATTTATATGGTATTCAACATCTTTGTGATAAGTATAATGTGCTGCTTATCGTTGATGAAGTACAAAGTGGTATGGGTAGAACGGGGAAATTGTTCGCTTATCAAAATTCTAATATTACACCGGATATTATTCAAATTGGTAAAGGCGCAGGAGGAGGGATACCGCTAGGGGGAATTATTGTAGGTGAAAAGCTATGCGATGTATTTTCACCAGGAGATCATGGCACAACATTTGCTCATTCATCAATGGGAACAGCTTTAGGTTTAACGGTATTAAATACATTACTTGATGATGGGTTAATGCAAGAAGCTTATGAAACGTCACTATATTTGAATGATAAACTGCAAGACATTCAGAAAGAAAATTCTTATTATATTCAGGAAGTGCGTCATGCGGGGATGATGTTTGGGATAAGTGTGAATGACACGAATGAAAATGTGAAGAAATTACAGATTGAGTTAATGAATAAAGGAATGTTAGTCGATGTAACACAAGGGAATATTATTCGATTACTTCCGCCGTATATTATTACGAAAGAGGAAATTGACGCATTCACTTATGAGTTTATTTCCTGTGTTCATAGCATAGCAGCTACAGCAAGTATTTAAAAAAATATAAAAAAATATAAAAAGCTGAAGAAGGCGCTATTTTAGCGCCTTCTTCAGCTTTTTAAAATAGTAAATTACTTAACATAGAGAGCATCTCATTGGACAAATAATTAATTATGTGAAACAATAATAACAGATAAGGAGACATTAATTTTCCTTAAGTGCTTCGAATTAATTTTATTCAATAAGAGAAGGTGTGCTTAAAGAAGTTAAATTAAACAAGGAGCTGTTTTATTATATGCAACAAAATACTGATTTAAATTTTGAACCTCAAGACGTTAATATTGTCAATCCTAAACAAGCCAGGAAAGCAGTGGTTGCTACTGGTATAGGGAATGCAATGGAGTGGTTTGACTTCGGATTATACGCGTATTTAGCGGTAATTTTAAGTCAATTATTCTTCTCAGGTGTTAATAATAGTGGTTTGCAGCTTGTACTTACATTTGGTACATTTGCAGCGGCCTTTCTCGTTCGACCAATCGGAGGTGTATTCTTTGGTAGAATAGGAGATAAGTATGGCCGAAAAATCGTATTAAGTACTACTATTATTTTAATGGCACTTTCTACATTATTCATCGCATTACTACCAACCTATGAACAAATTGGTGTATGGGCACCAATACTACTTTTAGTTGCCCGAATGATTCAAGGCTTCTCTACAGGCGGCGAATATTCAGGAGCAATGGTTTATATCGCAGAATCTTCTCCAGATAAAAAGCGTGGTATACTCGGTAGTGGTCTTGAAATTGGAACACTCTCAGGTTACATTGCTGCTTCGGTAATTGTTACCATTTTAACGTTATTGTTAACAGATGAGCAAATGCTCAGCTGGGGCTGGCGTATTCCTTTCTTAATAGCTGCACCAATAGGCTTGGTCGGTTTATATTTACGCCGTCATTTAGATGAATCTCCCATCTTTGAAGAGATGGAAAAAGCACAAGAAGAATCTGAAGACAATGAACAATTTTCATTTATGGATATTATTAAATATCACAAAAAAGACTTCTTATTAAGCACAGTAATTGTCGCCTTCTTTAATATTACGAATTATATGATTCTTTCGTATATTCCTTCTTATTTAACTCAAGTACTTAAAGTCAAAGAAACAACTGGCTTATTAATTATTTCGATTACGATGGCACTTATGATTCCATTGGCACTTTATTTCGGTAAATTAAGTGATAAAATTGGTAATAAACGCGTCGTGCAAATTGGTTTACTTGGTTTAAGCGTATTTGCAATTCCAGCATTTTTACTAATAGGTAACGGACATATTGCAGCTATATTTGCAGGTATTTTCGTATTAGGTTTCTTCCTAAGTGTGTATGAAGGAACACTACCTTCGTTATTACCATCACTCTTTTTCACCGATGTACGTTATCGAGCACTCTCGATCTCCTTTAATATTTCTGTATCTATATTCGGTGGAACAACACCGCTCGTATGTTCATACTTAGTTCATGCAACCGGTAATCCGCTCGCACCAGCATTTTATTTAGCAGGTGTAAGTATAATTGGATTAGTCGTATTTAGTGTACTATTCGTTACAACATCAGGACGTGCGCTAAAAGGTTCATATCCTACAGTAGAATCGAAAAAAGAAGCACGCCAAATCGCTAAAGAGGATCCGGAAGAAACACTTTGGTGGCATGAAGAATCTTTAGAAATTGAAGCAGGAAAAAAAGCATAATTTGTGAAAAGCAACGTGGACTTTTACAAAAAGACTCCTATTAAACTGAAGTGCACCCCAATTGTTAGACACATAATTAACAATTGGAGGTGCATTTTTTATGGCTAAATTTTCTTCAAAAGA